>JAQSVY010000198.1 GCA_029266935.1 Burkholderiales bacterium | reverse complement strand
TTCACAATGGCTTCGATCTTCTTCATGCGGTCCTCCCGGGGCGATGCGCGCATTGTATCGTAGCGCCTTGGAAAGCGTCCGCGTCGCCGAATCCCTCGCAGCCGTCGATCCCCAGGAATGGAACGCACTCGCGGGCGGCCAGCCCTTCGTCCGTCACGAGTTCTTCTCCGCCCTCATCGACACCGGCTGCGCCGCGGCGGGGAGCGGCTGGCTGCCGCGCTTCCTGCTCCTCTATCGCGCCGGGGCGCTCGCGGGGGCGATGCCGCTTTTCGCCAAGAGCCATTCGTACGGCGAGTACGTTTTCGACTGGGCCTGGGCGGATGCGCACGAGCGCCACGGCATCGACTATTACCCGAAGCTCGTCTGCGCGGTGCCATTTACGCCGGTGCGGGGCGCCAGGATTCTCGGCAAAGGCAAGGAAATCCTCATCGAGGCCGCGCTGCAGCTCGCGCGCGAGACCTCGTCGCTGCACGTGCTGTTCCCGCGCGATGAAGAAGCCGAGCTCCTCGCGGCGCAGGGCATGATGCTGCGCCGGACCGTGCAGTTCCACTGGCGCAACCGGGGTTACGCTGATTTCGGCGCTTTCCTGGCGGCGCTTTCCCATGGCAGAAGGAAGAACATCCGGCAGGAGCGCCGGCGCGTGCGCGAGGCGGGCGTCGCCTTCCGCTGGCTCGAAGGCCGATCAATCGAGCGCCAGCACTGGGAGTATTTCAGCCGCTGCTACCGGCGCACCTATGCGTTGCACCGCTCGAGCCCGTACCTGAACCTCGACTTCTTCCTGCGCCTGGGCGCCTCGCTACCGGAGCACACGGCGCTGCTGCTGGCCGAGCGCGACGGCCGGCCGGTCGCCGCGGCGCTCTTCGTGCGGGACGCTAGCAGCCTGTACGGCCGCTACTGGGGCGCGACCGAGCACATTCCGCTCCTGCACTTCGAGTGCTGCTATTACCAGGCGATCGAGTACGCCATCGCCCGCCGGCTCGAGGTGTTCGAAGGCGGCGCGCAGGGCGAGCACAAACTCTTCCGCGGCCTGATGCCGGTCGAGACGCCATCGGCGCACTGGCTCGCGCACCCGCGGTTCGCGCGCGCCGTGGAGAGCTTCCTCGAGCGCGAGGGCGCCGGCATCGCGCGCTACGTCGACGAGCTGTGCGAACATAGCCCGTTCAAAGAGGCAGACTGAGGAGGGAATGATGCGGCTCAAGGACAAGCTGGCGATCGTCACCGGGGCGGGCTCGGGATTCGGCGCCGGGATCGCGCGGCGCTTCGCGCAGGAAGGCGCGCAGGTCATCGTCAATGACGTGAGCCCGGCGGGGAAAGAAGTCGCCAGGGAAATCGGCGGCAGGTTCGTGCAAGCCGACGTCACCAAGGGCGGCGACTGGGCGAAGCTCGTGCAGGCGGCGGGCGACAAGCTCGATATCGTCGTCAACAACGCCGGGTGGACCCACCGCAACAAGCCCTACCTTGAGGTGACCGAGGCCGAGTTCGACAAGGTTTATGCGGTCAACGTGAAGAGCATCTACCTGTCGGCGCTGCATGCCGTGCCGGTGTTCCGGCGGCGCGGCAGCGGCTGCTTCGTCAATATCGCCTCGACCGCCGGGGTGCGTCCCCGCCCGGGGCTCACCGTCTACAACAGCTCGAAGTGGGCGGTAATCGGCATGTCGAAATCGATGGCGGGCGAGTTCGGCAAGGACCGCATCCGCGTCAACTGCGTGAATCCGGTGTTCAGCCCGGAGACGGCGCTCTCGGCGGACTTCGCCGGCGGCGCGGTAACGGAGGAGGCCAAGAGCCGCTTCCTCGCTACCATTCCGCTAGGGCGCTTCTCGACGCCACTCGATGTCGCGAACGCCTGCCTTTACCTCGCCTCGGACGACGCGAGCTTCATCAGCGGCGTTTGCATCGAGGTGGACGGCGCGCGCAGCGTCTAGGTCGGGGGTCTAGGCTCTTTTCAAGCCGCCGAGAAGAGCGGCGACCTGCGGCTGCCGGCGTTTTCTTTCGGCCTGGGACGGTTCCGGCTTGTCGGCCGCCGCGGCAGCGGCGGGCTCATAGGGCTTGGAGAAGATCGGATCGGCCGGCGGGCGTCGCGCCTCTGTCCTGCTGCCGTGCTCCCTGCCGCGGTGCTCCCTGCCGCCTTGCTCCCTGCGCGGGGAGCGCGGCTGGTCGCCCATCAGCGTCGCGACTGTCGCGCCGCTCGGCTGGAAGCCGGGCACGAGCACTTTCTCGATGCGCTTCTTGATCAGCCGCTCGATCGCCCCGAGCGCCTCCATGTCCTCCGGGGCGACGAGCGAGATCGCCTCGCCGGTCAGCCCGGCACGGCCGGTGCGCCCGATGCGATGCACGTAATCCTCGGGGGAATGCGGCACGTCGAAGTTGATGACCTGCGGCAGGCCCTCGATGTCGAGGCCGCGCGAGGCGACGTCGGTGGCGACCAGCACGGCGGTCTTGCCGGACTTGAAGTCGGCGAGCGCGGCCTCGCGCTCCGCCTGCGTCTTGTCGCCATGGATGGCGTCTGCCTGGATGTGGTCGCGGCGCAGCTGGTGCGCGAGGCGGTTCGCGCCGATGCGCGTCCCCGTGAACACCAGCACCTGCCGCAGCTCGCGCGTCTGGATCAGGTAGGCGAGCAGCTCCCGCTTCTTCTCCCGCTTCACCGGATGCACCACGTGGGTGACGAGGTCGGCCGCCGCGTTGCGCGCCGCGATCTGCACCTCCGCCGGGTTGCGCAGCAGCGTCTTCACCAGGGCGCGGATCTCCTCGGGAAAGGTGGCGGAAAAGAGCAGGTTCTGCCGCTGCGCCGGCAGCAGCGCGATGATGCGCTTGATGTCGGGGAGGAAACCCATGTCGAGCATGCGGTCGGCCTCGTCCAGCACCAGGATCGAGACCTGGTTGAACATCACGGTCTTGTTCTGCACATGGTCGAGCAGGCGCCCGGGCGTGGCGACGAGCACCTCGACGCCCTTGCGCAGCTGCTCGATCTGCGCGTTCATGTCGACGCCGCCGTAAACCACGGTGCTGCGCAACGGCACGTGCTTGCCGTAGTCCCGGAAGCTCTCGGCCACCTGGACGGCGAGCTCGCGCGTCGGCGTGAGCACGAGCGCGCGCACCGGATGGCGCGCCGGCGACGTCGAGCTGCTGGCCTGGGGAGCGAGCCGCTGCAGGATCGGCAGCGCGAATGCCGCCGTCTTGCCGGTGCCGGTCTGCGCGCCGGCCATGAGATCGCGTCCCGCGAGCACCAGCGGGATTGCCTGCTCCTGCACCGGAGTCGGTTTCTCGTATTCGAGATCTGCAACCGCCGCAACGAGCGGCGGAATCAGGCCTAATTGTTCAAATGCTGAAGATATAACGCTGATTATAAATCAATTGATTGTGCGGGCCGTGCGCTCGGCGTTCTCCTGGGGCTCGGTGCCGGGTAGCTTGAGCTCCATGTCCCAGTCGCTCTTCTTCACAGCCGCCTGCAGCAGCCGGCACACCGAGTGCAGCAGCACCGAGTCGAACGAGAGCGTCACGCCCTGCCCCTCCGCCGGATGCAGCGCCACCACCGGCTGGCCGTTGCGGTCGTGGCCGGTCTGGATCCGCGCCAGGAGCAGTGGCGCGTCGCCGAGCGGTCGTTCGCTGGTCGCCGCCTCGTAGGGCCGCGTGAAATCCGCCTTCGACACCGCGTGCTCGTGCTCGAGGCCGAGTAGAGCGCGCCGCGCCTCAGGGTTGGCCTGGGTGCGGATACGCGGATTCGCATCCTCAGCGAGCTTGACGAGCAGCGGCCACAGCATCTTGACGAAGCGGCGCGTCAGCGCGAGGCGCAGCTCCACGCCTTCGGTCGCGGCTACGAGCATCAGCAGGCGATCCTGCTCGGCGTCGTACTCCACTTTCAGCTGGTGCAGGCGCATGGAACAATGGTACATGGCCCGC
>JAQSVY010000197.1 GCA_029266935.1 Burkholderiales bacterium | reverse complement strand
CCGCCGGCGTTACAGTACATGAAGCAGTACTGGCAGCCGTGGCACTGCCCGCAGGAAAAGCAGCGCTCTGCTTCCTGCAGAAACGCAGCCTCGGAGAGGGTCTCGTGCACCTCGAGGTCTGGGTGTGCGATGCGTTCGGCAACCGGCCGCTCCACGACATGGGCTCGCGGGCACTCGGCGTAGAAATCCTCAGCGACATCGCGCGTCGGCGTCGCGACCGCAGGCGTCCCGCCTGTGGCTGCGCTGCCGGGCAGCGTCACACGCAGGGCCGCCTCGGCGGCCTGGCGCCCCTGCGCGACCGCCGCGGCAGCGATTCCCAGGCCCAGGGTATCGCCCCCGGCCCACACTCCCTCGCCGAGCGCACCGGCGTCGCCCGCACGCCGCCCGTGTGCCCCGGCATCGAATTGCTCGAGGCCGCCCCAGTCGGTCGTCTGCGACACCGCCGCGATGACCGTCTGTGCCGGCAGTTCGAACATCGCTCCCGACACTGCGACCGGACGGCGCCGACCCGAGGCGTCGGGCTCGCCGAGCGCCATGCGCTGGGCCACCACCGCCCTCGGTTGCCTTGCATCGCGAAGGATGGCCGTTGGCGTGGCGAGGAACTCGATCCTCACGCCCTCGGCTAGCGCCGCGTCCACCTCGCCCACGATGGCCGGCATCTCCTCGCGCGTGCGGCGATAAAGCAAGGTGACCCGTGCGCCGTGGCGCCGGGCGGTGCGCGCCGCGTCGACGGCCGTGTTTCCGCCGCCGACCACGACCACTTCATCAAGCGCTCCCACCCCCTCGCCGCGGTTGACGGCACGGAGGAAATCGATGCCGCCGAGCACCCCAAGGCCGTCCTCGCCCGGCACGCCCAGGCAGACTGCACTGCCCGCACCGATGCCAAGGAACAGCGCGTCGTGGCGCTCGCGCAGCTCTTCCACAGTGATGTCACGGCCGACCGCGACGTTCAGTCGGAGCTCGACGCCAAGCGCGACGATGCGATCGATTTCGGCCTGCAGGACCAACTTGGGCAGGCGGAATGCCGGGATGCCGTGGCGTAACATCCCCCCCGCCTGATCCCGCTTTTCGTACACGATCACGCGCACGCCGCGCCGCGCCAGCTGATAGGCGAACGACAGGCCCGCCGGGCCCGAGCCGATGACGCCGACCGACGCACCGCTTGCCGGCCCATCGCGCCGCGTAAGTTGCAGCCCATGCTGCAGCGCCCAATCTCCAAGGAAACGCTCCATGGCGTTGATGGCGACCGCACCGTCCTTGCCGGCGCGGTTGCACGCTGTCTCGCAGGGATGGGGGCAGATGCGTCCCAGCGTCGCGGGAAACGGATTCGTCTCGGTGATCAGACGCCAGGCGCGCGCATACGCCTGCGCCTCGCTGAGACCGAGCTTGGCACGCTGCGCGACGAGGCCGATCCACTGACGCACCTCGTTCCCGCTGGCGCAGCCGAGCACGCAGGGCGCCGACTTGCCGGTCTGCGACGGCCGCACGAGCGCCTCCGCGCAGGTGTTTGCTCCGGCCCGGGCTTGCAATGCGCTCATCAGGCGTGCGCCCGGCCGGAGGCAGCGCGCCGCTCGGCGCCTGTGCGACGCTCACGCCCATGGCGGCGATCGCGACCTGCTCGGCGCTCCTCCTCGCCCCCCTTGGATGCGGGAGGCGAAGTCTTTGGCTTCATGGCTGCGATCTCCTCGGTCAGCATGCGGATGCGGCGCGACATGATTTTCACCAGATTGAAAGCCAGTGCCGGATCCTCCTGGACACGCCGAAGAAAGGTCTTCTTGTCGATCGTCAGCACACGCGCCTCGCCCAGCGCGCGCACCGTCGCTGAGCGCACTTCGCGCTCGAAGATCGACATTTCGCCGAAGATGTCGCCGGCATTCATGATGCCGATGCGCACCTGGCCGTCGTGCTCCTCCCGCATCACCTCGAGCTTCCCCGCCTGCACTACGTACATGCAGTCGCCCTTATCGCCCTGTCGAACGACGTGCTCGCCACTCCCGTACACCTTCCCCAGCGCGCCTTCAGTCATGGCCTGTCCCCTTCACGTGGGTCCCGAATGCGACGGTGTTGGCGGCGACCAGATTCCAGGCCAGGCTGGCGACGAAGCCCGGGTGCAAGCTGCGCACCAGCACGTCCTTGTACGGCGCGCTGCCGGTAAACACGTCCCACAGCACACTGCTCATGTGCTTGAAAACTTCCTCGCGAGCCTGCTCAGTCGCCGTCATGCGCAGCACGCCGCGGCGCAGCGGGCGCAGCCGCTGGATCGCGGTAGTTGCCATGAATACGAGACGCGCAAGCGCGTTGTCCCAGTTAATGCTCCTGCAGGCGGGCCCGTAGTGCGCCTCGAAATCCTCCGCCGCGATGCCGTGGAACGCCGCGGTGCGCGCAGCGGCTTTCGCCATACGATACGCGGAGCCGATTCCGTCCTTGTACAGGCGCGCGACGCCGCAATCGCCGATCCACACCATGCGGTCGGCGAACGGCTGCGCGGACGGGCGCACGTTCAGCCTCGGAAAGCAATGGCACACCAGTTCGGGAACCTTGCCGCCGGGAAAGCAACGCTTCACCTCGGGCGCGGCGAGAAAAGCATCCACCAGTGCCTCGTCCACATCGTGGCCCAGTACGCACAGCGTCACATAGTCACCCTTGGGGATAAGCGACGAGAATTCCAGCCGTGGCAGGTCGAGCAGGAAGATGTGCATAGCGTCGCCGAGGCTCGCCTGGATCGCCTCGCGCCCGAGGTGAAACTCGCAGATGAAAGTCGTGAGCGTGCCCGGGAAGGTGTAGCCCGGTGCCGCGTCGCACCCCTTCTGCAGCAACTGGCTGTTGACGCCTGCGGCGAGCGCAACGAGGTCGTAGCGCGTGCGCGCGCCCCCGCCGTGCTCGAGTTCCGGTCGGTCCTCGCGCCACGCGACGCGCGTTACCAGGCTCCGGATGACGTTCGCGCCACTCGACGCGGCGAGATCGAGCAGGTAGCGGTCAAAACCGACGCGGAGCGCGCGCTCCGAGCCGCGCGGTCCGTTGCCGCGAAACACCCCCGCGATGCGCTTCTCGTCGGTCGGCGTGCCGATCCGCACGCGGCCCACATCCATGTGCAGCATGTAGGCCTCGATTCCGCGCTCGACAACCTCGGTCGGCAGGTTGACGCCTTCGCTTGCCAGCAGCTGCACCAGCGATTCGGAAACGATGCCGCCGCAATGATTGCAGCCCGCCGGGCCGCGGTGCGTGAACAGTCGCGGTTCGTAGATGTCGATCTCGAGTTCGAGGTCCGCGGACTCCGCGAGCCGCTGCAGAAAGTAAGCGAAGAACGCTCCTGCAGGTCCGCCACCCACGACCGCGACGCGTGAACCGTCCTCCAGCGAGAGTTCTCGGCGCGCCCCCTCGAAATAGGAGGCCATGCTATGCGTACCGCGCTTGGCTACCCCATGACCTTTGTCCCGTTGCATCGCGACGCGTGGCCCGCTGCCGTGTGATGTCCCTTCGAGCCGCGCGTTAGCGATGCGCCTCCACATGACGTTTGAGCGCGTGGTTCACGGCGTTCATGCCGACCCGGTTGATGGCTTCCATCGCTTCGCGGAATGCCGGTTCCAGCAAACCCGCATAACGTTCGCCCTGCATGAAATGCACCCTTCCGCCGCTCCTCTCCGTGATCCGGAAAAAGTGCTCGCCCTCGAACATGTTCGGCACCAGCAGCGTTCCCATCCACCGCAACTCGCGCTCGGGCAGAAGCTTCGTCACGCGCACGGGAATGGACATCCCGTTCAGTGCGCACCAGGTGCGAAACACAAACGTCTTCAGCGCGCGGACCGCCCCGCGTGATGGAAGACGCAGCGCTTCGGGTCGCAGGTTCAGGCGCAGCCGCACTCCCTGCGCCAGGTTGCCGTCGATCGACTGTATGGTCGGGTTCCATGCACGATACGA
>JAQSVY010000196.1 GCA_029266935.1 Burkholderiales bacterium | reverse complement strand
GATGGCGCCGCCGAGGAAGACGCCGTCGCCGGAGAGCATGTCCACGGTGGTGGCCGTGCCGGCGTTGACCACCAGGCTCGGGCCGTTGTGCAGGGCGCGGGCCGCGATCAGCGCTGCCCAGCGGTCGGGGCCGAGCACCTCCGGGCGCTCGTAGCGGTTGGTCACGCCGCAGCGGTGCGCTTCGGCCTGCAGCCACAGCGGCTCGGCGTCGAAGATGCTGGTCCAGTTCACCAGCAGTTGGTGCGCGCCCTCGCCGGCGACGTTCGCGATGATGATCCGCTCCGGGTCCTCGTGCGTCACCGAAAACGGGTTGACATGGTCTCCCGAGGCGGCGAACTCGATGAGCGAAACCGTGGCGATGCTGGCCCAGCGCACGGGCTGGGTGGAAGGATGATCGTTGCCGTCGCTCTCCAGCCACCCCCATTTCACGCGCGAGTTGCCGGCGTCGATGGCGAGGATCATGCGGCCCTCGAGGAAACGACGCGGCCATTGCGCACCTCGCGCACGCCGGCGCGCGTGGCGAGCCGCAGGGCGCCGTCATGGCCTACGCCGTCATTGAGACCCGAAACAAGCTTGCCGTCCGCCAGGCGCACGCGCAGGCGGCGGCCGGCGTTGACGTCCATCGCCTGCCACTGCCCGCGCAGCGCGGCGAAGCCCCGTGCCTCGAATTCCTGCAGCGCCTCGAGCAGCGCGCGGCCGAGCCTGCCGATCACGAGGTTGCGGTCCTGCATCTCGAGGAATGCGACGCGCCGGCCGAGCTGCGCCTCGAGCCCCGCGACGCGGCGGCAATTGAGGCCGACGCCGATCACGGCAACGCCGGCGCGGCTCTCGACGAGGATGCCGCCGAGCTTGGCCTCGTCGATGACGAGGTCGTTCGGCCACTTGAGCGCGACCGGCGCGTCGAGCGCGCGCAGCGCGCGGGCGACGGCGACGCCGGCGACGAGCGGCAGCGCGGCGAGCTCGCGCGCTGGCCGCTGCATCGGCGCGGCGAGGGAGAACGTGATGCCGGCGCCGCGCGGGCTATGCCAGCGCCGGCCGCGCTGGCCGCGCCCGGCGCTCTGTTCCTCGGCCGCCAGCAGGACAGGATGGTCCACCCTTTCAAGCAGCAAACGATTCGTGGATGTGCAGCGGTCGACCACGCGCACTTCGACCCCGGGCAGGGCAATGGCGGCGGCGTCGAGCTTGTCCATGGGGCGCTAGTTTACGCGGCGAAGGCGAAATCGCGACCGGGCGCCGCGGCGAAGAGGGCCTGCGTGTACTCGTGCCGCGGCCGCAGGAACACCTCCTCCGCCGGTCCGTACTCCACGACCCGGCCCTGGCGCATCACCGCCACGTGGTCGCAAACCTGTGCGGCGACGCGCAAGTCGTGCGTGATGAAGAGCATCGCCAGGTCGAGCCGCCCGCGGATCTCCTCGAGGAGCGCGAGGACCTGCGCCTGCACCGAGACGTCGAGCGCCGAGACCGCCTCGTCGGCGACGAGCAGCTCGGGCTCCACGGCGAGCGCGCGCGCGATCGAGATGCGCTGGCGCTGGCCGCCGGAGAACTGGTGCGGGTAGCGACCCAGCGCGCCCGGGTCCATGCGCACCAGCGCCATCAGCCGGCGCGCACGCTCGAGCGCCTCGGTGCGTGGCACGCCGTAGTTGAGCGGGCCCTCGATGATCGCCTCGCCGACGGTGCGCCGGGGGTTGAGCGAGCGGTACGGATCCTGGAAGACGATCTGCACCTTGGCGCGAAGCGGCCGGAGCGCGCCGGCGCGCAAGCGCGCGATGTCCACGCCGCCGACGCGGATCTCGCCCGCGCTCGGGTCGACGAGCCGCACGATGCACCGCGCCACCGTCGACTTGCCCGAGCCGGACTCGCCCACCAGGCCGAGCGTCTGGCCCTTGCGCAGCTCGAGGTCGACGTCCGCCGCGGCTTGCACCTTGCGGCGCGGCGCCAGCCAGCCCCGCTCGGCGTAGGTCTTCGACAGCCCGCGGGTCTGCAGCACCACCGGCGCCGCGGGATCGGCCGGCCGGGCGTGGGGCTTGAGCGTCGGTACCGAGCGCATGAGCATGCGGGTGTACTCATGCCGGGGCCGCCGCAGCAATTCATCCTTGAGACCCAGTTCCACCAGCTCGCCCATGCGCAGCACTGCCACGCGGTGCGCGATCTCGGCCACGACCCCGAAATCGTGGGTAATGAAGAGCACGCCCATGCCGTGGCGCTCCTGCAGCTGCACGACCAGTCTCAGGATCTGCGCCTGCGTCGTCACGTCGAGCGCGGTGGTCGGCTCATCGGCGATGAGCAACGCCGGCTCGAGCGCGAGCGCCATCGCGATCATGATGCGCTGGCGCTGGCCGCCGGAGAGCTGGTGCGGGTAGGAGGCGAGGATGCGTTCCGCGTCGGCGAGGGCGACTTCGCGGAGAAGATTGAGGGAAAGCTCTTTCCTTTCAGGAGGGCTCTTTTTGGTATGAACCTGCAAGACCTCGTCGATCTGCGCACCGCAGCGCATGACCGGGTTCAGCGCCGCCATCGGCTCCTGGAAGATCATCGACATGCGCGCGCCGCGCAACTCACGCAGCCGCGCCTCGGCGGCGCCGACGAGGGACTCGCCTTCGAGACGAATCCCGCCTCCGGTGACCGCCAGACCCTTCGGCAACAGGCCCATGATGGCGTGCGCGATCACCGACTTGCCCGAGCCCGACTCGCCCACCAGGCACATGATCTCGCCGCGCTCGACGCTGAAGGACACGCACGACACCGCCTCGGCGCGCTCCGCGCCGGGGGGCAGGGCGACCGTCAGGTCCTGCACTTCGAGGGCGCTCATACGCGCTTCGCCATCTTGGGATCGAGCGTGTCGCGCAGGCCGTCGCCGAGGATGTTGACCGCGAGCACGGTGATGGCGAGGAAGACGCCGGGGAAGAAAACGTTGTGCGGATAATCGACGAACTGCACGCGGCCTTCCGCCATGATGTTTCCCCAGGTCGGGATGTCGGGCGGCAGGCCGACGCCGAGGAAGGAGAGGATGGCCTCCAGCAGGATGGCGAAGGCGCAGATGTAGGTACCCTGCACGAGCAAGGGCGCCACCGTGTTCGGCAGGATGTGGCCGAACATGATCTTGCGCGCCGGCGTGCCGAGCGCGACGGCCGCCTCGACGTAGGGCTCTTCGCGGATGGAAAGCACGAGCGCGCGCACGAGGCGCGTCACGCGCGGAATCTCCGGGATGGCGATGGCGACGATCACGGTCGGAAGGCTGGCGCGCCACAGCGCCACCAGCGCGATGGCGATGAGCACGGCGGGGATTGCCATGATGCCGTCCATGACGCGCATCAGCGGTCCGTCGAGCCAGCGGAAATAGCCGGCAGCGAGCCCGAGCACTACGCCGATCGCGAGCGCGGCGAGCGCAGAGGCGAGGCCCACTGCGAGCGAGACGCGCGTGCCGTAGAGCACGCGGCTGTAGATGTCGCGGCCGAAGGAGTCCGAGCCCATGAGGAATTTGTGCTTGAGCGTCTCGCCGTCGAGCGTGAGGATCTCGCCCGATTCGCCAGGGCGCAGGTCACGGCTCGCGGCGTCAAAGAGCGTGGGGTCGACGGTGCCGAGCCAAGGCGCGGTCGCGGCTAGCGCGAGGAGCAGCACGAGCGCGCTGCCGCCGATGCGCACCGACCAGTTGCGCGGGATTGGAATCCTCATTTCGTCAGTAGCGGATGCGGGGGTCGAGGAACACGTAGGACAGGTCGATGAGCAGGTTCACCGCGACGTAGACGAAGGAGAAGAAGAGGATCACGCCCTGGATCGTGGGGAAGTCGCGCGCCAGTACCGCATCGACGGTGAGCCGGCCCAGGCCGGGAATGGCGTACACCGACTCGGTCACCACCACGCCGCCGATCAGGATGGCGACGCCGATGCCGATCACGGTGGCGATCGGCACCGCGGCGTTGGCGAGC
>JAQSVY010000195.1 GCA_029266935.1 Burkholderiales bacterium | reverse complement strand
CCGCACCACCGCGACGACGGCGATCGGCACCACGAAGCCGATAATGGTGAGGGTGATGAGCAGCTCGCCGAGCTGGCTGTAGTCCTGCGGCACCTTCACTGCGCCGGTGGCACGGTCGCGCACCTCGCGGCTCACGGTGTAAATCTGGTTGGCGTACTTGGTGCCGAGCTGCGCCGCCGAGAGCGCCAGGTTGGAGAACGAGGCCATGACGGCGAAGTACGTCGCCTTCAGGTTGATCGGCGCCGAATTGGCGATCCACGCGAGCATCGGGATCATGGCGATCTGCCCGAGCGGCGACTCCAGGGCGGTGTCGACGAGCGCGATGAAGCGTGCGTCGACGACGCCGCCGGTGTGGCGCGCGGTCCATTCGTGCAGGCCGTAGTACATGCCAATGTTGGGCAGCGAGAGAGCCGAGCCGACGATGGTCAGCATGACGATGATGGTCGCAATCGGCTTCTCCGCCATGTAGCGGCGGAAGACGAACATGCCGACCAGCGTCAAAGCATAGGCGACGAGCGCGAGCCGCGCGAAGAACCCCTCGTCGAACTTCAGGATGTCGATCGCCCACCACTGGTAGCCGGGGCCGACGCTCGGCATGGCGCGGTAGACGAAGAGGATGAGCGCCGTGGCGACCAGCGTCTCGCGCGCCACCGGCGAGAGCTCGCGCGCCAGCCGCCAGAGCAGGAACAGGATCACCGCGAACGAGCCGGTGAAGATGATCTCCTGCGCCGCGGGGAGCTGCGCGAGCCCCACCGAGAGCGTGATCACCACGAACACCAGGCTGCCGCCGAGGATCCACCAGTTCGGCCGCGTCTTCACCTCCCCCTGCACGGCGAGGAGCGCGGCGACCTCGGCCTCGCTGCGCCCCAGGCGCCGCAGACGCGCCGCCTCGCGCATCTTGATCCCGGCGTGCAGGACCACGCCCGCCACCGAGAGCGCAGGGATGATGAGCGCGAGCCAGTACACGCGCGCATAGAGCGCCGCGCGCTCGGTCTGCGGCAGGTTCTCGGTGCCGTAGAAGAGGTAGACGTTGGCGAGCGCCACCACCGCCAGCCCGCCGATCACCGCCACGCGACCGAGCGTCTGCATCGTGGTGTGCATGGATTTGCGCGCGCGCTCGTCGTAGGGCCTGCCCTGCTCGTCCACCGGCGGCACTGCCTCGACGGTCATCGCGTCGGCGACGGCGTCCTGGATCATGTAGCCGGTAGGCGAGACGAGCGTGGCGAGCACGAACCACGCGGTCGGGCTCATCACCTCGCGCATCGCCTCCATGTGGCTGATGAGCCCGATCATGATGAGCAGGCTGGCGGCGATCATCCCGGCGCCCAGCCACACCAGCAGCGCCTTCCAGCGCCAGATGAGGTCGACCACGTGGCCGACCGGCATCTTCAGCGCCCAGGGAATGCCCGCCCAGAACCCGAGCGCGGCGAGGAACGCCGCCGAGACGTCGAGGTAGTCCTTGACGAAGAAGGGGCCGACGATCGCCGTCAGCCCCGATACGCCGAACGCCGCGTAGACGAGCAGCGGCGGAAGATAGGAGAGCCGGAGCAACCGGGCTCAGTCTACCTTGACGCCGTGCTCCTTCACCACCTTGCCCCAGCGCTGCATCTCGCCAAGCACGAACTGCTGCGTCGCCTCGGGGCTCGCGGCGATGATCTCCATGCCCACGCCCTCGGCGAGAGTCTTCCTCACGTCGGGCTGCTCGAGCGCCTGCTTCAGCCCGGACCAGAATTTCTGCAGGATCGGCGCCGGCGTGCCGGCGGGGGCGAAGATGCCCCACCAGGCGAGCGCCACCACGCCCGGGATGCCTTGCTCTGCGAGCGTCGGCACGTCGGGCAGCGTCGCGGCGCGCTTCTCGCCGGTGGTGGCGAGAGCACGCATCTTGCCGCCGCGCACGTGCGGCGTGAGCAGCGCCGCCGAGCCGATCCCCAGGTCGATGTGGCCGCCGAGCATGTTCTGCGTCATCGGCCCGCCGCCGGCGAAAGGCACGTGGGAGAGCTTGAAGCCGCCCACCTGCTGCGCCAGCAGCGCGGTGAGGTGGCCGAGCGTGCCGTTGCCGATCGAGCCTATGGTGACCACGTCGGGCTTCGCCTTTGCCGCTTCGACCACGTCGCGGAACGACTTGTAGGGCTTGTCGGCGCGCGTGGCGATGGCGTAGGGAGCGGTGCCGACCAGCATCACCGGCGCGAAGTCGCGCACCGTGTCGTAGGGCAGGGCCTTGATGATGGCCTGGTTGACGCCGTGCGAGTCGAACACGAACACGAAGGTGTAGCCGTCGGGCGGCGCCTTCGCCACCTGCGCGGTGCCGATCGAGCCGCCCGCACCGGGGCGGTTGTCGACGATGAACTGGCCGCCAAGGGACTCGCCGAGCTTCACCGCCATGAGGCGCGCGAGCGGGTCGACCGTGCCGCCCGGCGGAAACGGCACCACAAACCTGACCGGCTTGCTCGGCCATTCCTGCGCCCATGCGGGGAAGGCGAGACAGAGAAGGACGAGGACTCTAAAAAGCGACATTTCTGCCTCCTTTGAGCTTGAGCATCTGCCTCGCGTCGTCGGGAGTGGCGACCACGAGCCCGAGCTCCTCGAGCAGCCGGCGCGCTTTCGCCACCTGCTCGGCGTTCGATTTCGCGAGCTGGCCGCGCCCGAGCCACAGGCTGTCCTCCAGCCCGACGCGCACGTTGCCGCCCATCACCGCCGACATGGCGGCGATGAACATCTGGTTGCGGCCGGCGCCGAGCACCGACCAGTAGTACGCGTCGCCGAAGAGCCGGTCGGCGGTGCGCTTCATGTGCATCACGTCCTCGGGATGCGGGCCGATGCCGCCGCGGATGCCGAAGACCGACTGGATGAGCAGCGGCGGCTTGACCAGGCCCCGGTCGAGGAAGTGCGCCGCGGTGTAAAGGTGGCCGATGTCGTAGCACTCGATCTCGAAACGGGTTCCATTCTGAGAACACGATTGCAGGATGTACGCGATGTCCTTGAACGTGTTCTTGAAGATCCGGTCGTCGCTCGCCGCGAGGTAGGGCTTCTCCCAGTCGTGCTTGAACTCCTTGTAGCGACCGAGCATCTCGTACAGGCCGAAGTTCATCGAGCCCATGTTGAGCGAGGCGACCTCGGGCTGCAGTTGCAGCGCCGGCTGCAGCCGCTCCTCGATCGACATGGTGGGCGCGCCGCCGGTGGTGAAGTTGAGCACCACGTCGCGCGCCGCCTTGATCCTGGCGCCGAACTGGCGGAACAGCGCCGGGTCCTGCGTCGGGCTGCCGTCCTTCGGGTTGCGCGCGTGCAGGTGCACGATTGCCGCGCCCGCCTGCGCCGCGCCGATCGCGGCTTCGGCGATCTCCTCAGGCGTGATGGGAAGATGCGGCGACATGGTGGGCGTATGAATCGAGCCCGTCACCGCGCAGGTGATGATGACCTTGCCTTGCGCTGCCGACACGGAAAGTCTCTTTAAGAGTTAAACCAGATACCGAACATCACCGTCCACGGCGAGTGCCTGCCCCGTGATGCGCTCGCCGGGCTCAGTGCAGAGGAAGAGGGCCATGTTGGCGATGTCCTGCGCGCGCACGGTCGAGCGCAGGCTGGTGGTCTCGAGGAGCTTCTGGCGGAATTCCTCGTGGCTCACGCCGGTGGCCTTCGCCTTCGCTGCGATGACGCGCTCGATGCGATCGCCCTCGACCAGCCCCGGCAGGATGGCGTTTACGCGCACCTTGTCCGGACCCGCCTCCGCCGCGAGGCTCTTGGTGAAGCCGACCACGCCCCACTTCGCCGCCGCGTACGGCGTGCGCTGCGGGAAGCCGTGGCGGCCGGCGGCCGAGGAGAGGTTGACGATGCTGCCGCCGCCGGAGCGCTTGATCATCGGCATCGCTTTCCTCGTGCAATAGAACATGCCCGAGAGGTCGATGGCGATGGTGCGGTCCCAGTCCTCGGG
>JAQSVY010000194.1 GCA_029266935.1 Burkholderiales bacterium | reverse complement strand
AATCGTCCTCGATCAGCAGGATGCGCTGCGGCACGCGGCCACTATATCAACCGCCTACCCCCACGGACGGCGATGCCCGCGCATGCGACCGGCGTGCTCGGCGAGCTTCTTGCGCTGCTCGGGGGTGAGCACCTCGGCGGCGTCGGCGAAGGCCTGCGTGACGCGCCGGCTCGCGGCATCGGCGTGCTGCAGCTTCGAGAGGCGCAGCTTCTCGATCGCGGCGCGGTCGATGTTCGGCGCCGACAGCAGCTCCATCGCCTGCTTGCGGGTCTCCATCGCCTGGCCGCGCAGGGGCTCCAGGTCCTTCGCCGCGCTCCTGGCGATAGCGGAGAGCTTCTGCTGCTGCTCGGGCGTCGCGTCCACCTCAACGCCGAGGTGCTTCACCATCTTTTCTATTCTTTCATTGACATCGTAGGTGCCGCCCCAGCGCCCGTGCGCGTAAGCACCGCCGCCGAAAAGCGCGCCGAGGCCGCCGGCCAGCCCGGCGAGGGTGATGCGTCTGAACCTGTTCATGTGCTGCCTCCTTTCAGCCGCCAGTCTCCGCGCGAGCTGTAAGCCGGTTGTTGCCGGCGCGTAAAGTTGTGTGAAGCTCAGCCGGCGGCCACGTAGGCGCGCCACCCGCCGTACTGCGTGATGTCCGGGCGCCCGCGCACCGCGTACGGCTCGCACAGGAAACCTTTCACCTGCTCGCCGTCCTCGAGCTCGAGCGTGCCAATCCCCAGCGGCGGCGGGATCTGCGCGACGAAGCTGCCGAACTCGCGCGGCTCGAGCTCCCACACCTCGAGCTCGATCGCGCCGCCCGCGTCGGCCCGCACCAGGCCGGGCTTGCCCTCGAGCGCGTAGAGCCGGTAGGTCGGCGCCGTGCGCGCCGTTCTCACCAGCCGCGCACGCCGCTCGGTGAGCTGGTGGTTGAGCGGCATGCCCGACAGGTGGGCGCCCACCACGGCTAATCTGATCAGAGACGGAATTTCAATATCGGGTTCCTTATTGAACTTCGCAGCCAAGGCGGCCAGCGCAGCATCCGAGCCCGCGGGGCCGATGAGCGTGACGCCGAACGGCAGGCCGTCGGGGCGGAAGCCGGCCGGCACGGTGATGGCGGCGAGGTCGAGCAGGTTGACGAAGTTCGTATAGCGCCCGAGGCGGGAGTTGAGCTCGATCGGGTCGGCTTCAACCTCGGCGATGCGATAGATCGTCGGGGCCCCGGGGACGATGAGTACGTCCCAGTCTCCACGACACTGCGCCTTGAGCGTTTCCAGATCATGCATGGCCTTGAAAAGCTCTGCTGCGCTGTAGCGCCGCCCCGCCTCGATGACCTGGCGCGTCACCGGGAGCATGTCGGGCAGGTAGCGCTCCAGGTCGGCCAGCCGCTCGGCGACCCAGGGGCCGTACAGGAGCTTCTGTACCTCGAGGAAAGGTGCGAAGTCGATCTCCACCACATTGTCGAAGCGCGACAAGGCCTTGGCGAAAAGCTCGGCGTAGGCGCGGTCGCCGTGGAACTCGAGCTGCCGCGGCACCGCGAAGCGAACGGGGTTTCCGAAAGAGGTGGAGTCCGGAGAGGCTTGCATGAGCTGCATAATCTGCAGGGCTTCCCCGCAGGTCTTCGCGAGGATCGACACGCAGTCGAGCGAGCGGCAGGCCGGCACCACGCCTTCGGTGGAGACGCGGCCGCGCGTCGGCTTGAGCCCGACCAGGTTGTTAAACGCCGCGGGCACGCGACCCGACCCGGCCGTGTCGGTGCCGAGCGCGAAGTGCGCCATGCCCAGCGCCACCGCCACCGCCGAGCCCGAGCTCGAGCCGCCGCTGATGTAGGCGGGATCGAAGGCGTTGCGGCAGGCGCCGTAAGGGGAGCGCGTGCCGACGAGCCCGGTGGCGAACTGATCGAGGTTGGTCTTGCCCACCAGCACCGCGCCGGCATCGAGGAGTTTCTGCACCGCCGGCGCAGTGCTTTTTGGAAAATAAGAAAAAGAAGAACAAGCAGCCGTAGTCGGCATCCCCGCGACGTCGATGTTGTCCTTGACCGCGAAGGGCACGCCAGCGAGCGGCCCTTTGGCCGCCCTGGCCCGCGCCCGCGCCTCCTCCTCCGGCACCACGTGGATGAACACCGGGTTGTCGCCGTGCGCGGCGATGCGACGGTACACTTCCTCGATCATGGCGAAACTCTATCGCGGAATGGATCGCGCCGCGCTCGACGCGGCGTACAACAACGGCACGGCGGTAAAGGAGAGCGCCCGGATCGTCGCCGACTGGCAGGCGAGGAGCGAGCGGATACGCGCGAAGTATCCCGATGGGCTCGACCTGCGCTACGGTCCCGCCGAGCGCAACCGCATCGACTTCTTCGAGGCGAGGAAGGACTCGCCGGTGCTGGCCTTCATCCATGGCGGCTACTGGCAAAACCGCGCGAAGGAGCTGTTCGCGTTCCTCGTCCCCGGGCCGCTCGCGCACGGCATCAGCGTCGCGCTGGTCGGCTACACGCTCGCCCCGGAGAAGCGCCTCGACGGCATCGTCGGCGAGATCCGCACGGCGATCCAGTACCTCGATTCCCGGGGCAACCGCATGATCGTCTCGGGCTGGTCCGCCGGCGGCCACCTCGCCGCAATGTCGCTGCAGATGCCCGCGGTCAACGCCGGGCTGCTCATCAGCGGCCTCTACGACCTCGAGCCGATCCGTCATTCCTACATCAACGACAAGCTGCGCCTGGATGCGATGGAGGCCGATCGCAACAGCCCGATCTCGATGCCCGCCTTCTCCGAGCCGGTCGCCATCGCCTACGGCGCCAACGAGCTGCCCGAGCTGCGCCGGCAGTCGGAGGAGTACGCGAAGAAGATCAAGCAGGCGAAGCTGCTGCGCCTGCCCGGCCACGACCACTTCACCATCCTCGAGGAGCTGGCCTCGCCCGACGGCGCGCTGACCGCCGCCGTTCGCGATCTCGCCTTACAATGAGAACAGAGGAGGCATCATGCGCCAGAGCCTGCGTTTCGTGATGGTGGTGGCGGTCGCCGCGTTCTCCGCGGCGGCCAGCGCCGAGTATCCCGAAAGACCGATCCGCCTCGTCGTTCCCTTCCCGCCGGGCGGCGCCGCCGAGCTCGGCGCGCGGATCTTCGCCACGCCGCTGAGCCAGGCGCTCGGCCAGACGGTGGTGGTCGAGACCAAGCCCGGCGGCGACGGCGTGATCGCCGGCGACGCGGTGAAGAAGGCCGCCCCCGACGGCTACACGCTGCTCTACGCCACCAACACCGCCTTCAACTGGGTGCTCGCGACGCGCAAGGACCCGCCCTACGACCCGGTGGCGGACTTCACGCCGGTTTCCATGGTCGGGTACTTCGGCTTCTTCCTGTTCACGCACCCGAGCGTTCCGGCGAAGTCGGTCCCGGAACTGATCGCCTATGCGCGCGCCAATCCCGGCAAGCTCAACTACGGCACCGGCAACAGCACGAGCCAGCTCTTCGGCGCGCAGCTCAAGCAGCTCGAGAACCTCGACATCGTGCATGTTCCCTACAAGGGCGACGGGCCGCTGTCGATCGACCTGCTCGCGGGCCGCGTGCACATGGCCTTCGCGACACCGGGCAGCGCCGCGCCGCAGGTGAAGGAAGGCAAGCTGCGCGCGCTCGCCGCGATGTTCCCGAGCCGCAGCCCCCTCCTTCCCGAGGTTCCCTCGGCGCGGGAGGCCGGGCTGGGCAAGATGACGCTCACGCCCTGGGGCGGGATCTTCGGCCCGAAGGGCATGCCGAAGGCCGCGGTGGACCGGATCAACCGGGAGCTCGCCGCGATCCTCAAGCGGCCCGAGGTGCGCGAAGCCTTCGGCAAGCTCGCCTTCGAGCCGCGCAGCTCCACGCCGGAGGAGCTCACGGTGTTCCTGAAGCAGCAGATCGAGGTCTGGACGAGCACCGCCCGCCAGGTCGGCATCAAGCCCGAGTAGTCAGCCCGCGGGCTCCAGGCGCACCAGCA
>JAQSVY010000193.1 GCA_029266935.1 Burkholderiales bacterium | reverse complement strand
CCGCCCGAGACCTTCGCGCTGATGCTGCTCGGCCTCACCACCGTGACCCTGCTCGCGGGCGAGGACCCGCTCAAGGCCTACATCAGCATGATGTTCGGGCTGATGCTCGCCATGGTCGGCTTCGACATCATCTCGGGCGACGCGCGCTTCGGCTTCGGCATCATCGAGATGATGGACGGCATCGACTTCCTGCCGGTGGCGATCGGTCTCTTCGGCCTGGGCGAGGTGCTCGCCGGCGCGGAGCAGAAGGGCGGCAACCAGGTGATGACGAAGGTCAAGCTGCGCGACGTGCTGCCGCGCTGGGCCGACATCGTGCGCGTGCGCTGGTCGATCGCGCGCGGCACGGTGATGGGCTTTTTGGTGGGCATACTGCCAGGCGCCGGGCCGACCGTGGCCTCGTTCATGGCCTACACCGTGGAGAAGAAGGTGTCGAAGACGCCGGAGCGCTTCGGCAAAGGCGCGATCGAGGGCGTCGCCGCGCCGGAGTCGGCGAACAACGCCGGCGCCACCGCCGCCATGGTGCCGATGCTCACGCTCGGCATCCCGGGCTCGGCCACCACTGCCATCATGCTGGGCGGCCTCATGATGTGGGGCCTGCGGCCCGGGCCGATGCTGTTCGAGAAGAACCCGCAGTTCGTGTGGGGCCTCATCGCCTCGCAGTACATCGCCAACGTGCTGCTGCTCATCCTGAGCACGCTCTTCATCCCGCTCTTCGTGCGGGCGGTGCGCATCCCCTACAGCATCCTGATGCCGCTCATCGTCGTGTTCTGCGTCACCGGCGCCTACTCGCTGAAGAACAACCTGTGGGACGTCGGCACCATGCTGGTGTTCGGCGTGGTCGGCTACCTGATGAAGAAGCTCGGCTACTCACCGGCGGCGCTGGTGCTAGCGCTGGTGCTCGGCCCGCTCGCCGAGCGCGCGCTGCGCCAGTCGCTCATCATCTCCGACGCCGGCATCGGCATCTTCTTCATGCGGCCGATCTCGGGCGTGCTGATGGCGCTCGCGCTCGCCGCGATCGCCGTGCCGATGGCAAGGACCTTGCTTTTCAGAAAAGGGTCCTGACCTCTTTGGGTTCAGCGCAGCTCGAGCTGGCTGCCGTTCATGCGGCCGCGATAGTCGCGCCCGCCGGCCTTGAAGGACACTTCCTCGCCGTTCACCTTGCCCTCGAGAGCGAGCGTCTTGCCGCCGGGGCGCAGCGTGCCGCTGAGCATCTGGAACTTCTGCTTGAGCGTCAGCTCGCCGTGCGGTGTCTTGTAGGTGCCGGCGACCTTGGCCGGCACGATCCACAGGAGCGCCGTGCACCACGAGCCTTCGCAGTCCTCGCCGCCGAAGGTCTGGTCGGCCTTCCAGTCGCCCATGGTGAAGGTGTTGGAGACGATGCGCGTGCCGGGCTTGAGCTCGAGGATCTTCGGGCGCAGCTTCAGGTTGATCTCCGGCAGCAGGAACATGGTGATCACTGTCGCCCGCGAGAAGTCCGACTCGAAGAGGTCGGCCTTCTCGAAGGTGGCGCGGCTCGCGACGCCTTCCTTCTCGGCCGCGCGCTTGGCGAGCGCGACCATGTCCGGGTTGTACTCGATGCCGTGCGCGCGCGCGCCGCGCTTCGCGGCGGTGATGACGGTGCGCCCGTCGCCGGAGCCGAGGTCGATGACGTAGTCCTTGGCCGTCACCTTGGCCATGTCAAGCATCTTGTCGACCACGGACTGCGGCGTCGGCACCCAGACGACGTCTTTTCCTTCCTGGCCGACTTGCGGCTCGTAGGTGGGGGCGGGGGCCTTCTGCGCCTGGGCAAAAGCGAGGGTCGCAAACACACAGAAGAAAAAACCGATCAGCGCACGTTGCATGGGTCAACTGCTCCTGTAACGGGAAATGGCGTTCTTGTGCAGGCTCATGCCGTGGCCGGGCCGCTCCGGAATGCGGATGGCGCCGTCGCGGCAGGCGGGGATGTCCTCGAAAAGATCCTCGGGCATCCAGTCCATGAGCTCGACGAGGAAGCTGTTCGCGAGCGCGCCGGCGACCTGAATGGAGATCTCGTACACGACGTGCGGCGAGATGGCGACGCCGTGGCCGGCGGCGAGGTGGGCGATCTTCAGCGTCTCGCTGAAGCCGTTGGCGCGGCACACGTCGGGCATCAGATAGCGCGCCGCCTTGCGCTCGATGAGGTCGGCGAACTCGTAGCGCGTGTAGTGGTTCTCGCCGGTCGCCACCGGGATCGAAATGCTCCTTGCGACTTCGGCGCAAGACACGTTGTCGTCGGAATTGACCGGCTCCTCGTACCAGACGAGGTCGAAGTCCTCGAGCAGGCGCGCCTGGCGGATGTTGCCCAGGACATCGAGCTTCTGGTTCACGTCCACCATCATGCGCACGCCGTGGCCCAAGGCCTTCTTAACGGCCTCGACGCGTCTTCGGTTGACCGCCGGATCCGGGTCGTGGATCTTCATCTTGTAGTAGCGGCAGCCCATGCCGGCGTAGCGCTCGGCTTCGGCGACGAGGTCTTTCTCGGTGTACTTGCCCCAGCCGCCGCTGCCGTAGCAGGGGATGCGGTCGGCGGCGGCGCCCCAGAGCTTGTAGAGCGGCAGCTTCGCCGCCTTGCCGGCGACGTCCCACAGGCCGATGTCGAGCGCGGAGAGCGCCATGCCGGCGATGCCGACGCGGCGCACGCCGCGGTCGCCCTTGTACATCTTCTCCCACAGGCGCTCGACGCCCAGCGGGTCCTCGCCTATCAGCAGCGGCTTGAGGCGCGTGTCGAGGTAGGAGAGGACCGACTCGGCGCCGCCGCCGCCGAAGACCAGGCCGTAGCCCAGCCCCTCGAGCCCCTGGTCGGTGCGGATCTGAGCCACCACGAGCTTGTGCTGCGGGAACTCGATGGCCATGTAATGCGAGGTGGGGACGGTGAGGATGCAGGTATCGACGGCGGTGATCTTCATCGCCGGCATGCTAGAGCATCGGGCCCGCCAACTGCTTCAGGAGGTTCGCAGCGACTAGAACTCGACCCCCAGGCCGATCCCGGCCTGGAAGGCGGGGCGCGCCAGCGCCGGGTGCGCCGGGTTGATGTGCTGGGTGGTGAAGGTCGCCTCGAGCGCGAGGAACGCCGAGTCGCTGAGCGGCAGGCGGCGCCACCCGGCGTCGGAGAGAAGCTGCGCGCCCGATAGGCGCAGGGACAGCGTGCGGCTGTCCTGCGCGCCGCCCTCGATCTGCGGCGCGGCGAGTCGCGGCGGGTGGCGGTCGAGCGAAAGCGCCCAGCCCGGATAAGTGAGGTTGACGCGGTCCGATGCGTCGGCGCTCGCCAGAGTAAAAAAAGCGGCGAGAAAAGCGCAGACGAAGAGAAAAACCCGCTTGCCCATGGTGCCTCACCCATGGTGAGCAAGAAGCGTGACGAATGCGCCCTTCCCTCCCTGAACCATCCGGACCTGGGGTGCGGGTGCGCACGTTGCTAGGAGAAGGGCATGAAGCTCACGGTCACAAAAGCGCTGCTTCTCGCCCTCGTTGCCGGGATTCTCCCTGCACCGAAAGCGCCGGCACCGCCGCCGGCGCCGCGAAAGTAACCCGCCAGGCGCGAAACCGCGCCGTGCGGCAGACCGCCGCCGCTTATCATCGGCGGACAGTACTACATGCCGAACTCCTCCCGCGCCATGGTGCTGCTCATCGTCTTGAGCGGCCTGATCATCTCCATCTGCATGGGCATGCGCCAGAGCCTGGGCCTGTTCATGAGCCCCATGACGGTGGCGGTGGGCATCTCGGCGGCGAGCTTCGGCTTCGCCATCGCGCTGCAGAACATCGTGCTCGGGGTGGCGCAGCCCTTCGTCGGGGCACTTGCCGACCGCCATGGCGCGCGCCCGGTGCTCATCGGCACGGCGCTGCTCTATGCCGGCGGCCTGGTTCTGATGGCCTATCCGCGCGCCATCCCCGCCGGCCTCGAAATCGGCGGCTTCCTGATCGGGGTGGGCACCGCGGGCTGCGGCTTCGGCGTGCTGATCGGCACCATCAGCCGCGCCAC
>JAQSVY010000192.1 GCA_029266935.1 Burkholderiales bacterium | reverse complement strand
CAACTGCCACATCGGCGAGGGGACCATCATCGGTGCCTGCGCCGACCTGTGCGGCAGCCTGAAGATCGGCCGGAACTGCTGGATCGCCCCCAACTGCTCGATCCGGCAGAAGCTCGCCATCGGCGACGGCGCCATCATCGGCATGGGCGCGGTGGTCGTAAAGGACGTCGCTGCCGGCGTGATGGTCTACGGCAACCCCGCCCGGCCCGCCGCGCAGAACGCCTCGCCGACCGTCGTGCCGGTGCATCCGGAGTGAGGGGGCGCACCCGAGAATGGAAGAGGGCACGGCGCTAGCCGTGCCCTCCGTGCTGCCTTCGCTTCAAGCGGTAATCAAGCAGTGACTACACAGTGTTTGGCTCTGGTTTCGAGCTGTTAACAAGGTGCTGGCCACGCCCTGTGTAGGGTTTCCCCTACACAGGTAGGGATTGTGCTACCGGTCCTTTGCGCGCTCGCGGGAGGGAAATAGTCCGGTCGGGCCAGGGACGTGCGCGAACCGCCACTCGGAGTAGCTCTTCGCCCCTTCCAGGTCGGCATCGCGGACGGCGAAAGCCCCCGATTTCACCGGCTGTTCCTCGGACTTGCTATGGACGCCCATGATGCCGCCCTGGGGCGCCTGGACCAGGCCCCAGTCGGGGCTGCCGGTGAGGGGGTCGGAGTAGATGCGGCGCAGGTGCCGCACCGGCATCGGGTAGCGCTTGTCCTCGAGCAGCTCGGCGAGCGCCTTCGGGTAACGCTGCTCCTTGCGATAGTAGGAGGCGATCGCTTGCCTGAACTGGTGCCCGATGAAGAGCAGCTCACGCTCCTTCTCGCGCTGCGCGGCGTGGGAAGCGAGCTCGCCGAACGCGGCGAGCACCGCGCCCATTGTCGCGACCAGGACCAGCGCCGCGACGTAGGTGAATCCCGCCTGCGCCCTACCAGCGCTCATAGCCCTTGGCGCCGCTTTTCACGTCCCACACACCGCCGCGCTTCGGATCCAAGGGCGGCACCGGCACCCAGGTCGAGGCGCTCTGCGTAAGGGGGTCGGGCGGGATGCCGCGCAGGTAATGCTTGGCGACGAGCTCGTCCAGGGTTTCCGGGTAGCGGCCGGCGTCCGCGTAGTGCTTGTCGAGCGCGTCGCGCATCAGCGTGAGGTTCTGGCGAAGCACTGCTTCCTCGGCATGCTTGACCTGGCCGACGTAGTTGGGCGCGACCAGCGACAGGAGCAGCGCGATGACCGTGAGCACGACCATCAGCTCGACCAGGGTGAAGCCCTTTTTCCTGGGCTGCATGCTCACCACTGCCGGTAGGGGATGCCGTTGAGGCCGCTCGCCTCGGCGCGCGAGTACACGTCGTACACGTCGTCGCCGGCCCGCGGTGCGTCGGCGGGGCTCGCGTAGCTGCGCACGCCCCAGGGCTCGCCGCTCACCGGGTCGCTCGGCACGCGGCGCAGGAAGTAGACCTTCGCATCGTCGGGCTTGCGCTTGTTCGGCACGCCCGCGGCGAGCACCGCGAGCGTCGGCGGGTAGCCCGAGGCGTCGGCCTTGCGCTCGATCAGCCCCTCGTCGCCGGCAAGCTTGTAGGCGTCGATCGCCTCGCGGATCTCGCGCAGCGAGCGGCGCAGCTCCTGCTCCTTGTTCCGCTGCACGGTGGTCTGGGCGAGCGGCAGCGCCACGGAGGCGAGCAGCGCGACGATCACCACCGTGATGAGCAGCTCGATGAGGGTGAAGCCTTTCATCGCGCTCTATCGCTGCTGCGCGGGCGCCGGCTGCGGGCCGGCTGCGGGCGGCAAAGGATTCACCGGCGCAGGCGTCGCGGGTGCGGGAGCCGCCGGAGCGGCGGGGGTCTTCCTCGCGGGCGAGGACGGCGGCAGCGAGGAAGGCACCGGCGCAAGTCCGAAGTGCGCGCCGCCAACCTCGAGCTCGGTGCCGGACTTGAACTCCTCGATGCGCGCCGCCGGGCGCTCGACGTTGTGGATGATCCGCGGCGTGATGAGCAGCACGATCTCGGTCTTGTTGAGGGTGTCGTCGTTGCTTGAGAACAGTCGCCCGAGCACCGGCAGCCTGGACAGGCCCGGCACCTTGCTCGCCGTGCGCCGGTCCTCGTCGCTGATCAGGCCGGCGAGCACCTGCGTCTCGCCGTCCTTCAGGCGCAGGGTGGTGACGGCGTTGCGCGTGCCGACCTGGTAGGCGATGGTGCCGGAGCTGCTCTTCACCTGGTCGCCGATGTTGCTCACCTCGAGGCCCACCTTGATGCCGACGTCGTCCTCGAGGAATACCTGCGGCTCGACCTCGAGCTTCAGGCCCACGTCGAGGTAGTTGATTGCCTCGGAGACGAAGCCGGTGGCGCCGGCAGTGGTGGTGATCACCGGCACCTTGTCGCCGATGTGGATGCGCGCCTTCTCGCGGCTCTTCACGCGGATGCGCGGGTTGGCGAGCACGCTGGTGCGGCCGGCCTGGGCGCGCAGGTTGAGCGCGATCAGCGGGTCGCTCACGGTGACGCGCGCGAGCGTGCCGTTCAGGTTCTGCGCCTCGCGGCCGGTGAGCTGGCCGGCGACGCCGGCGGCGCCGGTGAGCCCGAGCGCGACCGAGCCGGGCCACTGGATGCCGACCGCGGAGAGCTGGCTGTGGCCGACCTCGAGCACCTCCACCTCGAGCATCACCTCGGGCTCGCCCAGGTCCTGCGCCGCCACCAGCTTCTCCACCATGCGCACCGCCTCGGCGGTATCGCGGATGACGAGCAGGTTCAGCTTCTCGTCGACGAAGAGGTCGCGGGTCTTTACCAGCTGGCGCACCATATTGGCGGTCTGCTTCACGTCGGCGTTGGCGAGGTAGAAGCTCTTCACCACCAGCTCGCGGTAAGCCTGCTGCTTTGCCGGCGTCGCCGGGTAGACGAGCACCGTGTTGTCGTTCAGCACCTTGCGCTCGAGCTGGTTGGTCACCAGCACGAAGCGGATCACTTCCTCGATCGAGGTGTCGCGCACGAACACCGTCGTCCTCAGGTCGCGCTGCACGTCCCTGTCGAAGACGAAGTTGAGGCCGGTGTGCTTGCCGATCAGCTCGAACACCAAGCCCAGCGACGCCTCGCGGAACTCCAGAGTGATCGGCTTCTTCAGCGCCGTGCCGAGCGCGGGCGGGGTGCTCTCCACCTTCGCCTGCTCGGCCTCGATGCGGCGCACTACGCCGCGCGCCTCGCGGTTCTGCGGGTTGCGCTCGAGCACCTGCTTCGCCCGCGCGTAAGCGGCGGCGTTGTCGCCCCGCTTGAGAGCGTCGTTCGCCTCGCCGAGCGTCGCGTGGTCCTGGCGCGCGACGTCCAGGCCCTCGAGCGCCTGCTTCGCGCGCGCGTTCTCGGGGTCGAAGCGCAGCGCGCGCTGGTAGGCCTCCTCGGCGCGGTCGAAGGCGGCGGCGGCGCGCGCCTGATCGCCCAAGGCGAGCGCGCGCTGTACCGCCAGCTCGCGGTGGCGCAGGTAGTAGTTGCGCAGCTCGACGTCGCGCGGGTTGTCCTTCACCAGCTGCTCGACGCGCGCGAGTCCCTCTTCCTCGTTGCCCGACTCGATCAGCGCACGGCTGTCGCGGAACGCGTCGTGCGTGGCGCAGCCGGCGACTGCGATCGCCAGCAGCAGGATCAGTTTCTTCATAGGGGCAGGCTCTGCTTGGTCTTGAGGGGCAGGTAGGTGAAGCGGATCTCGTTCTCGGTGACCGCGTCGACGCGATACTCGCCGATGGTGTCGCCGGCCCTGACGCTGAGGTTCTCCTCCCCGCGCGACAGGAACACGGCGAGCTTGCCGTCCTCGATTACCTTGCCGAGGTATACGAAGGGCAGCGGCGGCGCCGCAGGCTTGACCGGCGGCTGCGGCGGCGCGGCCTCGGCGGGCGGCGCGAAGCTCTTCTGCGCGAAGGGGTCCGCCTTGGCGACTGCGTCCTTGGCTTCCTCGCCGCGGCTCTCGAGCTTCGACAGGTCGAGCTCGATGCGCGCCGCGAGGCGCGCAGCGGGCTCCACCACGGCGGGCGCGGCGGGCTTCTCGCGCCCGGCGACCACCGAGGCGAGCAGGCCGAGCAC
>JAQSVY010000191.1 GCA_029266935.1 Burkholderiales bacterium | reverse complement strand
CCGGCGATGAAGAGCTTGCCGATGTTGGTCTCGGTCATGATGCCGTAGATGACCATGATCACCGAGGGCGGGATGAGGATGCCGAGCGTGCCGCCGGCGGCAATGGCGGCGGAGGCGAGAGAGTCCTTGTAGCCGTACTTGCGCATCGAGGGGTACGCCACCTTGCTGAAGGTGGCGGCGGTGGCGATCGAGGAGCCGCAGATCGCGCCGAAGCCGCCGCAGGCGACGATGGTCGACATGGCGAGCCCGCCGCGGCGGTGGCCGAGGAAGGTGTACGCGGCGTGGTAGAGCTCCTCCGACATGCGCGCGCGCACCACGAAGTTGCCCATCAGGATGAACAGCGGAATCACCGACAGCGTGTACGCGAGGCCGGTCTCGTAGGTGATCTGCGCCAGCATCGACGCGGCGGCGTTGAAGTTCACCTTGTAGGCGAAACCGGCGAAGCCGACGATGCCCATCGCGAACGCCATCGGCACGCGCAGGAACGCGAGCGCAAGGAAGGCGGCGAAGCCGAGCAGCGCTTCGGTCACGGTTTCTCGTCGACGTAATGCCGCCGCGGGCGGCGGCGCGCGAGGATCAGCATCGCCAGCGACGAGATCGCCATCAGCACCGCCATGCCGTAGGCGAGCCAGGCCATGGTGAGCTTGAGCTGCGCCGTGGTCTCGCCGGCGGCGAGCAGGTTGCCGGCGCGGATCCACAGCCGCCAGGCGAGGTATGCGGTGCAGGCGAAGCCGATCAGGCACGCGACGACGTGCTGGATGCGCAGCACCCAATCGGGTGTCACCGGGTCGAAGAGGTCGACAGTGACGTGCTCGTTCCGGAGCGAGACGAGCGGCAGCGCGGCGAAGATGAGCGCGGCGAGCATCATCTCGGTGAGCTCGAAGGCACCCCACACCGGGCTGTTGAAGAGGTAGCGGCCGGCGACGTCGGCGCAGGTGAGCAACATCAGCGCCATCAGCACCGCGGCGGCGAACCAGCCCAGGACGGGCACGACCCGTCGGTCGAACCAGTCCATGGGCTGCCGCTTAAGGATGGGTTCTGCTTACTTCTTGGAGAGCTTGGCGATCTCTTCGCGCAGCGCCTTCAGCACCGCCGCTCCGTCCACGCCCTTCGACTTCGCCTTGCCCTCGATCCAGGCCTTCTCCAGCCCCGCGGTCCTCTGCTTGATCTCGGCGATGAGCTGGGGGCTCGCGGTGACGATCGGGATGTGGGCTGCGCGCACCGCCGCCTCGCCCTTCGCGTCGGCATCGTCCCACATCTTGCCGGAGCGGCGCGCGAGCGCTTCGCCGAGCAGCGGCTGGATGAGCTTCCTGTCGGCCGCAGGAATCGAGTTCCACTTCGTGGGGTTGGCGAGCCAGACGAAGCTCACGTTGTAGAGCCCGCCGGGAACGTAGGTGACGTGCTTGATGAGCGGCACCAGCTTGAACGACGCCGGCGACTCCTTCGGGAAGAAGACGCCGTCGGCGACGCCGCTCGAGAGCAGCTCGTAGGACTCGGGGGCGGGCTTGAGCATCGGCACGGTGCCGAGCACCTTCGCCACGTCATTGACCACGCCGCCGCCGACTCGGATCTTCAGGCCCTCGAGGTCCTTCAGGCTGGTGATCGGCCGCTTGGTGTTGTACATCTGTCCCGGGCCATGCGTGAACACGCCGAGCACCACCACGCCCTTGTGCTCGTCGGCCTTGGCGAGCATGCGCTCGTAGATGCGCTGGTAGGCGACCGCGGTGACGGTGGCGGTGTCGCCCATGAACGGGAACTCCGGGGCGTCGCCCAGCGCGAAGCGCCCGGGCGTGTAGCCGTGCACCGTATAGGAGAGGTCCATCAGCCCGTCGCGCACGCCGTCGAAGGTCTGCGGCGCAGCGACCGGTGCCTTGGGAAGCATGTTGCACTTCACGCGGCCGCCGGTCGTCTTCTCGATGTCGGCACACAGCGGCACGAGGGCGTGCAGCGTGATCGGATGCGTCGGCGGCACCCAGGTGCTCGCATTGAGCGTGACTTGCCCTGCGGCCGGAGCACTGGCAAATATCGTCGCCAGGCCGAGCGTACGTATGACTTTCATGGATGCCTCCTCCTCTAGGTGGCTGCGCGTGAGTGTATCGCGTCCCGTACCTGCTCGTAATCCCCCAGTCGCTGCGCGAGCGCGACGGCGAGGCGGGCGAGCACGCGCCCGCTCCGGTGCCGCGGTGAGGCCGGCAAGTCCTGCTCCCACGAAACAACGGCATACTCGAATGCTGCTTTTTTTCGACTTCCGGCGGTTTGCGGTACGGGTAGACCGGTAAAACGTAGCTCATGGGAAAATCCTGGCACCCATGCGAGACCGAACGCTGCCGTTGTGATTCGTACACGCTTCGCCCCCAGCCCGACCGGCTACCTGCACATCGGCGGCGCGCGCACCGCGCTCTTCTCGTGGGCCTACGCGCGGCACCACAGCGGCAAGTTCCTCCTGCGCATCGAGGACACCGACCTCGAGCGCTCGACGCAGAACTCGGTCAACGCGATCCTCGACGGCATGAAGTGGCTCGGCATCGACTGGGACGAGGGGCCGTTCTTCCAGATGCAGCGCCTCGCGCGCTACAAGGAAGTGGCCGAGCAGCTCATCGCGTCGGGCCACGCCTACCACGACTACATGTCGCGCGAGGAGCTCGAGACCCTGCGCCAGGAGCAGCTGGCCGCTGGCCTGAAGCCGCGCTACGACGGGCGCTGGCGCCCGGAAAGATCCGAGGGCAGGAAGCCACCAGAGGGCGTGGAGCCCGTGGTGCGCTTTCGCACGCCGGAGGCGGGCGAGGTCGGCTGGAACGACCTCGTCAAGGGATTCATCGCCTTTCCCAACGGCGAGCTCGACGACCTGGTGCTGCTGCGCGCCGACGGCGTGCCGACCTACAACTTCGGCGTCGTGGTGGATGACCTCGACATGCGCATTACGCACGTCATCCGCGGCGACGACCACGTCAACAACACGCCGCGGCAGATCCATATCTTCCAGGCGCTGGGGAGGCCGCTGCCCGAGTTCGCGCACGTGCCGATGATCCTCGGCGCGGACGGCGAACGGCTCTCGAAGCGCCACGGCGCGGTGAGCGTCACGCAGTACCGCGAGGAGGGCTATCTGCCGGAAGCGCTGGTCAACTACCTGGCTCGGCTGGGCTGGTCCCACGGCGACGAGGAGCTGTTCCCGGTGGAGCTGTTCATCCAGTGGTTCGACCTCGGGCACGTGTCGCGCTCGCCGGCGCAGTTCAACCCCGAGAAGCTCGCCTGGCTGAACCAGCAGTACCTCAAGAACGCGCCGGACGCGCGGCTTGCGGCGCTGGTCGAGCCCGAGTTGCGCCAGCGCGGCGCCCAGCCCGCCGGCGGCCCGCCGCTCGAGAAGGTGGTCGCGCTGCTGAAGCAGCGGGCGCAGTCGATCCCTCAACTCGCCGACGAAGCAATGCTCTTTTATGGTTCTTCCTCTGAACCTCAACCCAGCGAAGAGCTGGATGAGGCGACTTTGCGCGCGCTGCGTATGCTCAAGGCCCGCCTGCTCGAGGTGGCGTGGGAGCGCGCCGCCATCAGCGGCACGATCAAGGACGTGGCGAAAGCGAGCGGCCTGAAGATGCCGCAGCTCGCGATGCCGCTGCGCCGCCTCGTCACGGGCCGCGCACAGACGCCGTCGATCGACGCCGTCCTCGAGCTGCTGGGACGCGAGACAGTTATGCTCCGCCTTGCGCAGCACTTGGAGGCCGACTGAGGGAAGGGCCATGATCCGAACGATGCTGCTCGCGTTTTCGTTCGCTTGCCCGGCGCCGCGCTCGCCCAGGTGCAGCAGCCCGGCGCCAGCGTTTTCGACGGGCGACCTCGACCGTTCCGGCTACGGGTGCGGCGCCAACCTTCACGCGCGCACCAAGGTCTCCGGTGGAAGACTTGGGCCCTGCTGATCGCGGGGACGTGCGTGCAAAAGTTGACCAGCAGACGCTATAATTCGCCGCTTCGGTTGGGGGTATAGCTCAGCTGGGAGAGCGCTTGCATGGCATGCAAGAGGTCACCGGTTCGATCCCGGTTACCTCCACCAGCCCCGACTTGTAGACCA
>JAQSVY010000190.1 GCA_029266935.1 Burkholderiales bacterium | reverse complement strand
CTGTTCGGGCGCACCGAGATGCACAGCGTGCGGGCGATCAACCTGCACTTCTGGGTGGCGACCATCGGCGTCGTGCTCTACATCGCGGCGATGTGGATCTCCGGCGTGATGCAGGGCCTGATGTGGCGCGCGGTGAGCGACGACGGCACGCTCACCTACACCTTCGTCGAGAGCGTGAAGGCGACCTATCCCTTCTACGCCATCCGGCTCCTCGGCGGCCTGCTCTATCTCTCCGGCATGCTGATCATGGCCTGGAACGTCTACAAGACCGTGTCCGAGTCCAGACCTTCCGAAGCGTTCATTCCGGCGCCTGCCCACGCATGAAACTCACCCACGACCTGATCGAACGCAACCAGGCGCTGATGATCGCGCTGGTCATCGCCGTCGTCTCCGTCGGCGGCCTGGTGGAGATCGTGCCGCTTTCCTTCCAGAAGTCGGTCACCGAGCCGGTGGCGGGCCTCAAGCCCTACACGCCGCTGCAGCTGACCGGGCGCGACATCTACGTGCGCGAGGGCTGCTACAACTGCCACTCGCAGATGGTGCGCCCCTTCCGCGCCGAGGTCGAGCGCTACGGGCCGTACTCGGTGGCGGGCGAGTTCGTCTACGACCGCCCCTTCCAGTGGGGCTCCAAGCGCACCGGCCCGGACCTGCACCGCGTCGGCGGGCGCTACTCCGACGACTGGCATCGCATCCACCTGACGAACCCGCGCGACGTGGTGCCCGAATCGAACATGCCGGCCTATCCGTGGCTCCTGAAGAGCGCCGCCAACGCCGCCGACATCGAGGCCAAGCTACGTGCGTTGCGGGCCTTGGGCGTGCCTTACACCGATGAAGACATGAAAAAAGCGAAGGAAGAGCTCAAGGGCAAAACCGAAATGGACGCGCTCATCGCCTACCTGCAGAACCTCGGCACTGCCGTGAAGAGGAGCCGCTGATGGAGACCATCCGCAGCCTCATGACGCTCGCCGCCTTCTCGAGCTTCATCGGCATCGTCTGGTGGGCGTACGCGCCGGCGCGCAAGGACAGGTTCGAGAAGGACAGCCTGATGCCTTTCGATGGAGAAGACCGGTGAGCCAGTTCACCTCCGGATTCTGGGACGTCTACATCGCCATCATCAGCGTGGTGTCGATCGTCGCCTGCGCGGTGTTCCTGAGGACGCAGAGCGTGCGCAAGGTCTCTACGATCAAGCCGGAAACGACCGGGCACGTCTGGGACGAGGACCTCGCCGAGTACAACAACCCGCTGCCGCGCTGGTGGAGCTGGCTGTTCTACATCACGGTGGTCTTCGCCCTGGTCTACCTGGTGCTCTATCCCGGGCTGGGGAGCTGGCCGGGGACGCTCGGCTGGACGCAGGTCGGGCAGCTCGAGCAGGAGAACGCGCGCGCGCAGGCGCAGTTCGGCCCGCTCTACGAAAAGTTCGCCGCCATGGACGTGAAGGCGCTCGCCGGCAACCCGCAGGCGCATGCCATCGGCGAGAAGCTCTTCCTCAACAATTGCGCGCAATGCCACGCGTCGGACGCGGGCGGCTCGCGCGGCTTTCCCAACCTCGCCGACCGCGACTGGCTGTGGGGCGGCGACCCGGCCGCCATCGCGACCACGATCACGGACGGGCGCACCGGCACCATGCCGCCCTTCGGGCCGGCGCTCGGCGAGAACGGGACCAAGGACGTCGCGCACTACGTGATGTCGCTCTCGGGAAGCACGCACGATTCCATCCGCAAGGCGCGCGGCGAGGCGGTGTTCAAGAGTACCTGCGCCGCCTGCCACGGCGCCGAGGGCAAGGGCAACCCTCTGCTGGGCGCGCCCAACCTCACCGACAAGACCTGGCTGCACGGCGGCGGCGAGCCCACCATCATCCAGACCATCACGCAGGGGCGCACGAACCAGATGCCGGCGCACAAGGGGCTCCTGAGCGGCCCGCAAATCCATCTGCTGACCGGCTACGTCTGGTCGCTCTCCGCGCCGCTCGAGTGAGCCCGTGAAGATGAACGACCTCGCGGCCCCCGGCGAGGAGCGCTCGCTATACGAGGTCCGCAGGGCGATTTACCCACGCGCGGTGCGCGGCTGGTTCGCGGCGTGGCGCTGGGCTGCGGTGTGGGCGACGCAACTCGTCTTCTATGGCGGCGCCTGGCTCACCTGGAACGACCGCCAGGCGATCCTCTTCGACATCGTCCACCGCAAGTTCTACATCTTCGGCCTGGTGTTCTGGCCGCAGGACGTCATCTACCTCAGCGTGCTGCTCATCCTCGCGGCGCTGTCGCTGTTCCTCTTCACCGCGGTGGCCGGGCGGCTGTGGTGCGGCTACGCCTGCCCGCAGACCGTCTACACCGAGATCTTCCTGTGGATCGAGCGCAAGATCGAAGGCGACAGGAACGCCAGGATCCGGCTCGACCAGGAAAAAGCCGGTGCAAAGAAGGTTGGCCTGAAAACCCTGAAGCATGGGGTCTGGATCGCCCTGTCTCTGTGGACCGGCTTCACCTTCGTCGGCTACGTGACGCCGATCCGCGAGTTGTGGGGCGAGGTGATGACCCTGTCGACGGGGCCCTGGGAGACTTTCTGGATCCTGTTCTACGGCTTCGCCACCTACGGCAACGCCGGCTGGATGCGCGAGCAGGTGTGCAAGTACATGTGTCCGTACGCGCGCTTCCAGAGCGCCATGTTCGACAAGGACACGCTGGTCATCACCTACGACGCGAAACGCGGAGAACCCCGCGGCAAAGGCGAGTCGAAGGGCGACTGCGTCGACTGCGGCATCTGCGTGCAGGTCTGCCCGACCGGCATCGACATCCGGAACGGCCTGCAGTACGAGTGCATCGGCTGCGCCGCCTGCATCGACGGCTGCAACCAGGTGATGGAGAAGCTCGGGCGGCCGCAGAAGCTGATCCGCTACTCGACCACCCACGCCGTGGAGGGCGCGCCGACGCGCGTCTTGCGCCCGCGGGTGCTCGTTTACACGACGATTCTCCTGGCGATACTCGCCACCGCCATCGTCAGCCTCTACCTGCGCGTGCCGCTCAAGGTGAACGTGATCCGCGACCGGGCTGCGATCTCGCGCGAAGTCGGCGACGACATCGAGAACGTTTATCGGCTGCAGATCATGAACACCACGGAGGCGAGCCGCGTCTACGAGATCCGCGTCGGCGGCCTCGAGGACATCCACATCGAGGGCGAGGGCCGCGTCGAGGTCGACGCGACCGGCAGCCGGACCGTGCCGCTGCGCGTGCGCGTCGAGCGCGATCAAGTGAAGCCCGGCACCCACCCCATCGAGTTCAGCGTGCGCGCCGTCGGCGCAGAGAAGGAGAGCGTGCGCGAAAAATCGGTGTTCATCGTCCGATGAGCCTGCCTTTCACGCGCATGGAGTTCTTCGAGGTCTTCGTCCGCTACAACGAAGCGGTGTGGCCGGTGCAGATCGCCCTGTACGCCCTGGCGATCGTAGCGCTGGGTCTCGTCTTCGTGCGCCGGGACTATTCCGGTCGGCTCATCGCCGCCATCCTTGCGCTGCTGTGGCTGTGGACGGGTGCGGTGTACCACCTTGCCTACTTCCGGCCGATCAACCCGGCGGCGGGTCTCTTCGGCGGCGTCTTCCTGCTCGGCGCGGCGGTATTTGCGTGGGAAGGTGTGGTGCGCGGCCGGCTCCGCTTCGACCCTCGCGTTCGCGCGCAAAGCGGCATCGCTCTCGCCCTGATCGCTTATGCGCTCGTCGTCTATCCGTTGCTCGCGATGCTCCTCGGGCACAGCTACCCAGCGATGCCGACCTTTGGCCTGCCCTGTCCGACGACCATCTTCACGCTCGGTATGCTGGCGCTGCTCAGGCCGCCGTATCCCGGCTATGTCCTGACGGTTCCGGTATCCCTGGTATCGTGAACCCTGGCCCTGGCTGCTGATGGCCGGCCCCGCGGCCGTGATCGTCGCCGGCGCGGCGACGATCTGGATCGCGGTGGCGAGCGCGGACGGCCTGGTGGCGGAGGACTACTACCGCCAGGGGCTGGCGATCAACAAGGTGCTCGCGCGCGAGGAAGCGGCTCGCGCCCTTGGTCTTTCTGCAAGAGTTGATCTCAAGGATGGCCATCTGGTCGTCATTCTTCACGGTCAAGCCCCCGAGGCGCTCTTCGTGCACCTCGCCCATGTCACCCGCGCGGGACACGACATGCGCCTGCGGCTCGCGCCGGCGGCCAGGGGCGTCTACCAGGCGGACCTGCCGCCGCTGCCGGCGGGTCGCTGGCGCATCGTCATCGAGGACCCGCGCTCGACCTGGCGCATCGCCAAGGAGGCGTCATGAAGAAGGCAATGTGGATCCTCTGGCCGTCGTTCGTCGTCGCCGGCGTCGCCGAGGTGGTGTTCTTCACGGTCATCGACCCGCAGGAACTCTACTTGCTTGGGGAGCCGGTCAGCATGGGTCGCATGGCCACCTACTCGGTCGGTTTCCTGCTCTTCTGGGGCCTCGCCGCCGCTTCCAGCGCCTTTACCTGCTTCCTGCAGCGCTCTTCGCGCGAGGTCAACCGGCCATGAGGATTCTCCTTGCCTGCCTGCTCGCTGCGGCGGCCGCCCCCACGTCAGCGCAGGACGCGGAGC
>JAQSVY010000189.1 GCA_029266935.1 Burkholderiales bacterium | reverse complement strand
GGAATCAACGGCGCGACGGGACGGCTCCGGTCCCGCGCATCCCGTTCTTCAAGGTCCCGGGAAAGGGATGCAAGGTTAGCAGCGATTCCTTTGTCTATCAACTGCTTATAACGCCGTTCGGCCCGCACTTCCGGCCGAGCTGTCAAGAACACCTTCAGATCGGCGTCCGGAAAAACCACAGTCGCCATGTCCCGCCCGTCCGCGACCAACCCAGGCGAGCGCCGAAACGCCCTCTGGCGCTGCAGCAACGCCGTCCTCACCGCCGGCATCCGCGCCACCTCGGATGCCCGCGTGCCCAGCTGCTCGTGCCGCACCTGCAGGCTAACCTCTTGGTCTTCAAGGAAGATTTCCTCTCCCTGGAAGCTCACGTCCATCGTCGCGGCCGCTCTGGCAATCGCCTCCTCCTCCTCCAGCTCCTCCCTCAGCGCGATCAGCGCGACCAGCCGATACAGCGCCCCGCTTTCCAGGTAGTGGAACCCCAGGATCTGCGCCACCCGGCTCGCGATCGTTCCCTTTCCCGAGGCGGACGGCCCGTCGATCGCGATCACCGGGGCGTTCTTCATGCGGCTATGCTGGCCAACGCGTCGAAGTAGTCGGGGAAGGTCTTCGCCACGCAGCCCGGGTCGTTGATGCGCACCGGGACGCCGCCGAGGCAGACGAGCGAAAAGCTCATCGCCATCCGATGGTCATCGTAAGTGTCGACGGCTACACCAGGCTTCAGCGTCGCCGGCGTGATGGCGAGGAAATCCCTTCCCTCCTCGACCATCGCACCAAGCTTTCGCAGCTCCGCCGCCATCGCGGCGATGCGGTCGGTTTCCTTGACGCGCCAGCTGCCGATGTTGCGCAGCGTGCTGGGGCCGTCGGCGAAGAGGGCGAGGACGGCGGCGGTCATGGCGGCATCGGGGATGTGGTTCATGTCCATGTCGATGGCGCGCAGCTTGCCCTTGCCGCGCACTTCGATGGCGTTGTCCTCGATCGAGACCTCGGCGCCCATCTTTTCCAGCACCTCGGTGAAGCGCACGTCGCCCTGGATGCTCGAGCGCCCGACGCCCTCGACGCGCACGGGGCCGCCGCCGAGCGCGCCGGCGGCGAGGAAGTAGGAGGCCGACGAGGCGTCGCCCTCGACGAAGATCCTGCCCGGGCTCTTGTACATCGCCGACGGGATGTGAAACGTGCGCCACCCGTCCCGCGCGACCTCGACGCCGAAGCGGCGCATGACGTTCAACGTGATCTCGACGTAGGGCTTGGAGATGAGCTCGCCCGCGATCTCGACGGTGGTTTCCTTCCGGAGAAGCGGCAGCGCCATCAGCAGCGCGGTGACGAACTGCGAGGACACGTCGCCCCTGACCTTGACCAGGGAAGCATTGATCTTCGCGGGATGAATGACGAGCGGCGGGAAGCCTTCCTTGCCGGCGTAGTCGATGCGCGCGCCGATGGCCCGCAGCGCATCCACCAGGTCGCCGATCGGGCGCTCGTGCATGCGCGGCACGCCGGCGAGGCGGTATTCGCCTCCGGAGAGCGCCAGCGCCGCGGTGAGCGGGCGCAACGCCGTGCCGGCGTTGCCGAGCGAGAGCTCCGCCTGCTTCACCGGGAACACGCCGCCGACGCCGACGACCTTGCCGGCGTGGAAGCGGACGCCCAGCGCGGACAGGGCATCGCGCATGACGCGGGTGTCGTCGGCGTCGAGGAGCCCGGTCACCTCGGTCTCGCCGGCGGCGAGCGAGGCGAGCAGCAGCACGCGGTTGGAGATGCTCTTCGAGCCTGGGAGCCGCACCGTGCCCGCGGCGCGGCGCGCGGGCTTCAGCTCGAGCGAATCCATCGGTCTCGCGCCTCGCGCGCCTCGGCGAAAAGCTTCTCCAGTCCGGCCGGGTCGTCGAGCAGCGCCTTTACCTGATCGAGCTTCCTGGAAAAACTGGAAAGCTCCTCCAACATCCTGTCCTTATTTGACGCGCAGATGTCGCGCCACATCTCGGGGTGGCTGGAGGCGATGCGCGTGAAGTCGCGGAAACCGCCGGCGGCGAAGGAGAAGAGCTGCTCGGAATTCTTGCGCCCCGCCACCTCGTGCACCAGCGCGAAGGCAAGCAGATGCGGCAGGTGGCTTACCGCGGCGAGCACCGCGTCGTGCTCGTCGGCGGGCATCTGGCTGATCCGGGCGCCGCAAGCCGCCCACGCCCGCTCTACCTTGGCGACCGCGTGCGGCGAGTTCTCCGCCAGAGGCGTGAGCACTACCCTTCGTCCTTGAAACAGATCCGCGCTCGCGGCGGCGGCGCCGCTCTTTTCCGCGCCGGCGATCGGGTGTGCGGGGACGAAGCGCCCGATGCCGCCGCCCAGCGCCTTGCGCGCGGCGGCGATGACGTCGCGCTTGGTGCTGCCGCCGTCGGTGATCAGCGCCTTCGAATCGCGCAGGGAAGAAAAGATGCTCTCAAATTGAGCCACGGGCGCGGCGACCAGGACGAGGTCGGCGTCCCTCGCGGCCATCGCCGCGTCGGGCGCAATCGCGTCGACGATGCCGCGCTCCCGCGCGAGCTTCAGGTTCTGCTCGCCTCGCCCTACCCCCACCACATGCGAGACCGCCTTGGCCTTCTTCAGCGCCAGGGCGAAGGAGCCGCCGATGAGACCGACCCCGATGACGGCAAGCTTCATTCCCTGATGCTGGCGGCGAGCGCGGCGAGGAACTTGTCGTTCTCCGCGGCGGTGCCGATGGTGACGCGCAGGTGCTCGGGCAGCCCGTAGCCGCCGCCCACCGGGCGCACGATGACGCCGCGCTTCAGGAGCTTCTTGTAGACCTCGGCGGCCGATTGTCCTCCTGCGGCCACGCGCACGGTGATGAAGTTGCCGTGCGAGGGGATGTAGTCGAGGCCGAGGCGCTTCGCGCCCGCCTCGATCTGGCGCATGCCCTGCAGGTTCTCCGCGTAGCTGCGCGCGACGAACTCCATGTCGTCGAGCGCGGCCACCGCGGCGACGAGCGCCATGCTGTTGACGTTGAAGGGCTGGCGCACCCGGTTCATCACGTCGGCAACCGAGGGATGCGCGAGCGCGTAGCCCACGCGCAGGCCGGCAAGCCCGTAGGCCTTGGAAAAGGTGCGGGTGACGACGAGGTTCGGATGGCGCTTGATGAGCTTGAAGCTGTCGGAGCGCAGCTCCGGCGCCAGGTATTCGTTGTAGGCCTCGTCGACCACCACCAGCACGCGCTCGGGGGCGCGCTTCAGGAACGCCTCGATGTCCGCGTGGCGCGCGAAGGTGCCCGTGGGGTTGTTCGGATTGGCGATCCAGACGACGTAGGTCTCGTCGTCGATGGCCATGGCCATCGCCTCCAGGTCGTGCGCGTAGTTCTTCGCCGGCACGACGATCGCGCGCGCGCCGCGGGACTGCGTGGCGAGGGGGTAGACGGCGAAGCAATGCTGCGAGAAGACGGAGGCGCGGCCCGGCCCGAGGAACGCGGAGGCGACGAGCTCGAGCACGTCGTTCGAGCCGTTGCCGAGCACGATCGAGCCCATGTCGACGCCGTAGCGCTTGGAGAGCTTCTGCTTCAGCTCGAAGCCGTTGCCGTCGGGATAGCGCGCAATCTGGCCGATCGCGGCCTCGATCGCGGCGCGCGTGCGCGGGCCGATGCCGCGCGGGTTCTCGTTGGAGGCGAGCTTCACGATCGCAGCCTCCTCCAAGCCCATCTCGCGGGCGAGTTCCGAGATCGGCTTGCCGGGCTGGTAAGGCGCGATCGAGCGCACGTAGGACGGCGACAGCTCGCAGGGATCCATCATCATAGGGTGGCCGGGTAGGAGCCGAGGACTTTCACGAAGGGCGCCTTGTCGCGCAACGCCGCAAGCGCGCGCGCAACGGCGGCATCCTTCTGGTGGCCCTCGATGTCGATGAAGAAGAAATATTCCCACAGCGAAGCGCGCGTGCGCAGCGGCCGCGACTCGATGCGGGTCATGCTGACGCGGTGCTCGGCAAGCGGCGTGAGCAGCGCGTGCACCGCCCCTGGCTTGTTCTCCGCCGACATGACGAGCGAGGTGCGGTCGCGGCCGGTGGGCTCGGGCTCGAGCCTGCCGAGCACGAGGAAGCGCGTGGTGTTGTTCGGATCGTCCTCGATCGAGCG
>JAQSVY010000188.1 GCA_029266935.1 Burkholderiales bacterium | reverse complement strand
GCGATGTTCCTGACCAGGAAGCGCAAGAGATAGTCGTAGCCGCCGCTGACCAGGTGGCACTCGAGCAACTCGTCGATGTTGCGGATGCTAGCCTCGAACTTGACGAAGTCGGCGCGGCGATGGTCGGCGAGCGTCACCTCCGTAAACACCGTGACGGATTCGGTCAGCTTCGCCAGATTGATGTGGGCGCCGTAGCCGCTGATGTAACCCGCCGCCTCGAGGCGCTTCACCCGCTGCAGGCAGGGGCTCGGCGACAATCCCACCGCATTGGCGAGATCGACGTTGGTCATGCGGCCGTTTGCCTGCAGCTGCACTAGGATGTTGATGTCGATGCGATCGAGCTTCGGCGCAGCGCGCATGCCGCATCCCTCTCCCCGACGACTTTGAGGTCCGTCCCACTGGCTAGGTAACGCAACCGAGGCCGCGGGCAAGTCGGCAAGGTCGAGGGTCGAGGGCGCCGGCTCAGTCGGCCGCCGCCGTCGCATGCGCGATTGCCGCGTCGAGGATCGCGAGCGCGTTGGCGATGTCGGCCTCGTCCGCGACGAGAGGACAGAGGAACCTCACGACGTTCCGGTGCACCCCGCATTTGATGACGAGCAGCCCCCGTTCGCGCGCACCGTCGATGACCGCCTGCGCGACGTCCGGCGCAGGGTCGCGCCTCGACCGCTCGGCCACAAACTCGATCGCGAGCATGAAGCCGAGCCCGCGCACTTCGCCGATCGCCGCATAACGAGACTGCAGCTCCAGCAGCCCGGCGCGAAGCCGGTCGGCGAGCAACCTGCCGCGCTGAAGCAGATTGTCCTCCTCGAAGACATCGAGGACGGCGAGAGCCGCCGTGCAGGCGACGGCGTTCCCGCCATAGGTGCCGCCGAGGCCGCCGGGCGTGGGGGCGTCCATGATTTCGCGCCTCCCAACCACCGCGGACAGCGGGAAACCCCCGGCGAGACTCTTCGCGACCGTGACGAGATCCGGCTGGATGCCGGCATGCTCGAAGCCGAACATCCGGCCGGTGCGCCCGAACCCGGTCTGGATCTCGTCCAGGATAAGCACGATGCCGTGGCGCTCGGTGAGCTCGTGCAAGGCCCGCAGGAACTCAGCCGGGGCCGGGAGAAAGCCTCCGTCGCCTTGCACCGGCTCAATGATGATGGCGGCGACCCGGTCCGGCGCCACTTGGGTCGCGAACAGCTCGGCGATCTCCGCCAGCGCCATCTCGCTCGTCACGCCCCGATAGGCGTTCGGGAAAGGCACGTGGTGGATGTCGGGCGCGAGCGGCCCAAAGTTCTGGCGGTAGGGCTGGCTCATCCCCGTCAGCGTGACGCCGAGAAGCGTGCGGCCGTGGAAGCCGCCGCGAAACGCGACCACGGCGGGGCGGTTGGTGTAGCCGCGCGCGATCTTCACAGCGTTCTCGACGGCCTCGGCACCCGTCGTCAGAAAGATCGTCTTCCAGCTCTCGTCACCGCCGACGAGGCGGTTGAGCCGGCCGGCGAGCTCGATATAGGGCTCGTAGGCGGCGACCTGGAACGAGGCGTGAGTGAGCTCGCTGAGCTGGGCGCTTACCGCCTCAATCACCCGCGGATGATTGTGGCCGACATTGAGGACGCCGATCCCGCCGACGAAGTCGAGATATTGCTTGCCGTCGACATCCCAGACATGGGCGCCTTTGCCGCGCGCCAGGACGATCGGGTGGGCGGTCAGCAGCCCGCGCGGAATCTGCCGGTCGCGTTCGGCCAAGAGAAGTGCGTTTCGGTTCGGGGTGGTGAGCATCGTCGTCCGCCTCGTTGACCGCTCATTCTCGATCGGATCGCCGCGAATGTGCGCTCGCCTGCGGTCCTTCAAGCGGCATCTTGTGCCGAACATCCGGCACGACGCGCGAGAGCCTGCTGGGCGGCGGCGCGCGAGGCTTCGTCGGCGCAGGTCAGTAGCCGCGGCTGCGATCGACCGTGCCGACCAGCGGCTCGCCCGCCTGATGCCGACGGATGTTGGCGAGCAGGGCCTTCGCGGCGGTTCGCGGCTGGGTCATGCTGGCGACATGCGGCGTGACGACGATGCGCGGGTGGCCCCAGAACGGATGGTCGGCCGGCAACGGCTCCGTCGCCGCAACGTCGAGGACCGCGGCCGAGAGCTGGCCGCTGGCGAGCGCCTCGAGCAGATCCGCCTCGACGAGATGGCCGCCTCTTCCGATGTTGACGAGGGCAGCCCCGCGCTTGAGCCGTGCGAAGGTTTCGCCGCAGAGGATGCCCCTCGTTTTCTCCGTCAGCGGGAGAAGGCAGAGGAGGATGTCGCAGCCGCCGAGGAACTCGGCGAAGCGTTCCTCGCCGGCGAAGCAGGCCACGCCCTCGATCGCGCGCGGCGAGCGGTTCCACCCGCTTAGCGCGAAGCCGAATGTCCGGAGCCTCTCGAGGACGGCGCAGCCGAGCATGCCGAGCCCCATCACGCCCACATGGCGGCTCGACGCGGGGAGCACGCGCATCCCCGACCATTCGCGCCGGCGTTGCCGCTCGGCGTAATCGATGAAGTTCCTGTGGTGGAGGAGCGTGGCAAGCGTGGCGTACTCCACCATCCCGTCGATGATGCCCGGCTCGATCATGCGCACGATCCGCACATGGCTCGGGACGCGGTTCAGGTCGAACTGATCGACCCCAGCGCCGGACGAGAACAGCACTTGCAGATTTGGGAACACGGCCGAGACGTCATCGGGCGGCTGCCAGGTCACGAAGTAGGACACCTCCTCCGCCCGGCCGAAATCCGGCCACAGCCGGAATTGCAGCTCCGGCGCGTGCACGGCGAAGAAGCGCTCCCATTCGCGCCCGCGTTCGAGGTCGCCCTTGTAGACGATGGACAGGGATGGTCTCCTTTGCTGCGGCGCGGTCCAGGGACGAACATGGCAAGTCTCCGCCCGATGCAAAGCCTGTCCAATCGCAATTCATGCCGATAACATAAGCCGGCGTTATAGGGTGGCGGATGAAAGCGAGGCAGCTCGAGGTTTTCCGGGCCATCATGCGTTGCGGTACGCTGAGCGGCGCCGCCCGCGCGCTCAACGTCTCGCAGCCGGCGCTCAGCCAGATCCTGCTTCACACCGAGGACGACCTCGGCTTCAGCCTCTTCCGCCGGGTTAAAGGCCGCCTGGTTCCGACCGCGGAGGCGCAAGAGCTGTTCCCGGAGGCCGACCGCGTCTTCGAGGAGCTCGAGGATCTGCGGCGACTCGCGAGGGAGCTGCGGCACGGCCAAGCCGGGGTGGTCCGCCTTGCGGCGTCGGCGCCCCCGGCCTTGTCGATTGTGCCGCAGGCCCTCAAGAGCTTCCGTAACGCCCATCCGGGGGTGCGCATTCTCTCCTATGTAGTCCCGTCAGAGGTGATCGTGACGATGCTCGACCGCAGCCAGGTCGGGATCGGGATCGCCATGAACGACCATCCCACACCGACGATCGACACCGAGGTGATCGGCCGGACCGAGATCGTCTGCGTGATGCCGGCGGAGCATCCGCTTGCGGGGCGCGGTGCGATCGCATTCGCGGACCTCGGGACCGAGACGATCATCTCGTACCGCGGCGATTCGCGGCCCGGTCTACTGCTCGCGCGCACTGTGGCGAGCGTGGGCGGCGAGCTGAAGCCCGACATCGAGATCGACGTCTCGGTCATCGCCCTTTCCTTCGTCAAGCAGGGGCTCGGGATCGCGCTCGTCGACGGGCTGCTGCCGTGGGAGAGCTTTCCGGGCCTCGTCGTCAGGCCGTTGCATCCGCCGATCTCCCTGCCGCTTTGCCTACTCACGAGCACGCGGCGGCCGCTCTCGCGCAATCACGAGTTCCTGCGCGACGCGCTGCGAGGCGCGGCGGCGGAGGAGGCCCGCGATCCGACCGGCCCAAGCCGTCTCCTCCCCGCCTGATCCCTAGGCATAAGTCATGCTTATGGAATAGGCCGAAATTGGTCTTGGACGAACCGGCGCTCCTCTCCGAGATTCCGCCGGAGCGGAGCGGATCGGTTCATGGCGTGGCGGGTCGGCGTCGATATCGGGGGGACCTTCATCGATTTCTGCGTGCTCGAGACGGATACGAACCGGCTCGAGTCGCTAAAGGTGCTCACCACCCCGGACGAACCCGGCCGCGAGCTGATAGAC
>JAQSVY010000004.1 GCA_029266935.1 Burkholderiales bacterium | reverse complement strand
CCCCGCGCCGGCGACGATGGCGTCGGCACCGCTCGCGCACGCCGTGCGCACGTAGGCCGCGTACTGCGATACGGCGCGCATGACGTTGACGGCGATGAGCCCCCGCCCGCCGGAGAGCTCGCGCGCGGCGCCGATCTCGCGCTCGAGCGCCGTGAGGTTGGCCTGCTCGATCGCCGCCTTGTCGCGACCGCGCGCCGTGGCGCGCAGCAGGTCCGGGTGGAGCCGGCGCAGGTCGACGCTGGAGATGGTGCCGACGCAGTTCTCGCCGGCAACCGCGCCGGCCAGGCGGTGCGCGGACACCCCGACGCCCATGCCACCCTGTACCACCCCGAGCGCTTCCCTGCTCCCAATCCTGAGTGCCATAGCCATGCCTGCGGTTCCTTCGAGAAAGCAGACACTGTGCAGGCACCGCGGCCGCCGGCCTTGATCTATGCCAAAGAAATCCCTGCCAAATGGACGCCCTCGGGGAGCAGAAAATGAAAACGCCCCGAGGGCTTGCGCGCTCGGGGCGTTTGTTGAGGCGAGCCGGCGTTAGCTGCTGGCCATCCCCATCATACGAATCGATCCGTTGATGGAAATTCGCCTGCCGGCTTCACCTAGGTAGCTTCTCACCGGATCACCTCCTTTCAAAGTTGCCAGCCGCTAGTTTAGCAATTTCTTCCCTGATGCGCGCGGCGCGGTTCTCCGGGGCCGGGTGGGTCGACATGAACTCCGGCTGGGGCGAGCCGCCGGAGGCCTGCTCCTCATTCAGTCGAGGATGCCCTGCAATTTCTCTGCCGGCATCCGGACGCTGACGCCGGCGCGCTCCTCCTGTAGCGTCATCGCTACGCGACAGTCGCGCTCGCCCCAGCCGCGCTCGATGCACGCCACGAGCTCCCCGAGGGCGATCTCGCCGATGCGCATCGGCACGCCGAAGTCGCGCGCCATCTGCAGCGCCAGCGTCACGTCCTTGTGCGCGAGACGCACGGTGAAGTCGGCCGGGTCGTACTTGCCGGGCAGGAAATGCTCCGGCAGGCGGTCGAAGGTGCGCTTTCGCCCCGTCGCGCCCTGGCGCAGCGCCTTGAGCAGCGCCACCGGCTCCACGCCGGCCTTCACGCCCAGGGTGAAGATCTCGGCAAGCACCGCCTGCACCGAGAAGCTGGCGCAATTGTGCGCGAGCTTGGCCACGCTGCCGGCGCCGATGGGCCCAACGTAGAGGGGCTGATCCCCAATCTGTCGCAGTAATGATTCATGCTTCTTGTAGGCATCCGCGTTGCCACCGACCCAGATGGCGAGCTTTCCGGACTGCGCTCCCTTGGGTCCGCCGCTGACCGGCGCATCGAGGAAGTGGACGTCGCTCTTCGCCACCTCGGCGTGGATCCTGCGCACGACCTCCGGCGAATTGGTGCTCAGGTCGAACCAGGCCGCCCCGCGGGAAATCACCCCGTACACCGACCCGGCGGTTGCTTCGACCTCTGCGGGTCCGGGAAGCGAGGTGAAGAGGACCTCGCAGCCCGCTGCCGCCTCTGCCGCGCTTTGCGCCCACCGGGGGAATCCTTCCACCTTCCGCAAATCATTCACGATGAGCTCATGGCCGGCGCGCTGCAGGTTCGCCGCCATCGGTCCGCCCATGGCGCCGAGGCCGATGAAGCCTATTCTCATATGCCGCGCTCCTCGAATACGCGCTTCGCGACCAGCGCCGCGCTGCCGGCGTTGGCCCAGCCGCAATAGAAGGCGAGATGCGTCATGAGCTCGATGATCTCCTCCCTGGTGACGCCGTTGTCGAGCGCCCGCCAGAGGTGGCCGCGCAACTGCTCGGACTGGCCGATCACCGCGAGCGCCGTGACGGTGGCGAGGCTGCGGTCGCGCTTGGACAGGCCCTTGCGCTCCCACACGTCGCCGAACAGCACCTTGTCGGTGAGCTCGCCCAGCTTCGGGAATACGTCACGCACCTGGCCGATGGTGGAAGGGGGGGATTTCGCCGCCATGAAACGCTCCTGTCTTGAGAGGGGAGCGGACGATACTATCAGCCACCATGTCCGACCGGCGCAGCGAGCCCGAATCCCTCTACGCCTGCTTGCGCCTCGGCGCGTCGCTGCTGCTCATGACGATCGGCGGCGTCGGGATGTACGCCATGGCGGTGGCGCTCGCGCCCGTGCAGGCGGAGTTCGGCGCTGCGCGCGGCGATGCCTCCCTGCCCTACACGCTGACCATGATCGGCTTCGGCATCGGCGGCATCGTGATGGGCCGCCTGTCCGACCGCTTCGGGGTATTCGTGCCGCTGCTCATCGGCGGCGCGGGGCTGGGCCTCGGATTCGTCGCGGCTGGAAGCGCGACCACGCTGCTGCAGTTCACGCTGGCGCACGGCATCCTGATCGGACTTCTCGGCTGCTCCGCGACCTTCGCGCCCCTGGTCGCGGACACCGCGCTCTGGTTCACGCGGCACCGGGGAATCGCCGTTGCCATCTGCGCGAGCGGGAACTACCTCGCCGGCACGGTCTGGCCGCCGGTGCTGCAGTACTTCTTCGACACGTCCGGCTGGCGCAATACGTACATCGGCGTCGGCATCTTCTGCGCCCTCACGGTGACGGCCAGCGCTTTCGCCCTGCGCCGGCGCCCGCCCGCGCTAGACGCATCCCCGTCAGGATCCCGCTTCGACGTGAAGAGCGACAGGCCCCTCGGGCTTTCGCCGAACGGGCTCATGGTGCTGCTCGCCGTCGCTGGGGTCGCCTGCTGCGTGGCGATGTCCATGCCGCAGGTCCACATCGTCGCCTACTGCGGCGACCTCGGCTACGGCGCGGCGCGCGGCGCGGAAATGCTCTCGCTCATGCTCGGCTTCGGCATCGTCAGTCGCCTCGTTTCCGGCTGGATCTCCGACCGCATCGGCGGCCTGCGCACGCTGCTCCTGGGCTCTACGCTGCAGGGAATCGCGCTGCTGCTTTTCCTGCCCTTCGACGGCCTGGTCTCGCTCTACGTCGTGTCGGCGCTCTTCGGCCTGTTCCAGGGCGGCATCGTCCCCGCCTACGCGCTCATCGTGCGCGAGCACTTCCGGCCCGCCGAGGCGGCGACGCGTACCGGCGTGGTGCTGATGGCGACGCTCTTCGGCATGGCGCTCGGCGGCTGGATGTCGGGCGCCATCTTCGACCTTACTGGCTCCTACCGCGCCGCCTTCCTGAACGGAATCGGCTGGAACCTGCTCAACCTGTCGATCGTCTTCTGGCTTCTCTGCCGCCTGCCCCGCGGTCAGAGGTTCTCGCTCCAGAACGCGCGCGCCGGATCGTAGGCCTCTGCGATGCGCTTGAACTCGTCGAAGCGGGGATAGCTCAGCGCAGCCTCGGCCATCGTCACGGGAAAGTACTTCCCCCAGTGCAGGCGCCCGCGATAGAGCAGCAGGATGCACCTGGCCACGGTCCTGGCGAAGCGGGCGAAGCGCACCTCGACTTGGCGGTAAGTGAAGAAGCTGATCGAGTACCAGTCATCGCCGGCGCGCTCGCCGTCGGCGGCCATGGAGACGAGCGCGTCGTCGGCCAGGACGCGGCGGAAGAACAGCGGGTAATGCTGCGTCCAGGTTCCGCGCAGGTCGGCGACCTCCTCCTCCAGGCCGGCCGCCGCGAGCGATCGCCGCAGCGCATCGGAGCACTGCTTGCGCGTGCCGCCAGCGAGCTCGACGATCTCGCGCAGGGCACCAGCGGCCTCCTCTATGCGCGACCCGGGCACGAAGAGCTCCATCTCGACGTGACGAAAGAGATCGTGGCGCAGCGTGAGGACCCGCACGCTATCGTCGATCCGCGGCGGACTCCAGCGCATCCAGCGGCCGAGCATGCCGTAGAACGCCCGCATACGCGCATCGCTCAGCCGCAGGAGCACGTGCTTCAGCAGCCAGTGCAGCAGAACGTCGTTGAAGACCGCGAGGTACAGGCGCGCAAGCCAGGCGCCGATCCGGCTGCCGCGTGCCAGCGTGCGGCGGCGGCGCCACACCAGGTAGCGCCAGCTCCACGGCACCAGCGCGAACTGCTGCAGCGGCCACGCCGCCTTGTCCCTTAGCACGTCGCCGAGGCGCTCGATGTTCTCGAAGCGCTCCTCTACGCGGTAGCGCGGTACGACCCGGACCGCCAAGTCGAGAATGACGCCCAGGGCGCCGAGGCCGCAGCGCGCCGCGGCGAGACCCGCCCCGCCGGCGATGATCTCCTCGCCGCCCGCGGCATGCGCCACGCGCAACTCCTCCACGAAGTGCGACAGGCTGTGCGAACCCGAGCCGTGCGTCCCGGTGGAAACGGCGCCCGCGATCGTCTGCTTCGTGATGGCGCCGAGCGAAGGCAGCGTGAGCCCATCGCGTCCAAGCACATTCAGCAGCCGCTTCAACGTGCACCCGGCGCCGACCCGCGCCAGCGAGCCCGACTCGATCGCGACACCGTCGAGCGCCCCAAGGTCGAGAAGCACGCCGTCGGTGGCGAGGATGCGGCTCCACGAGTGACCGGCGCCGATGCAGCGGACCTTCGCGCCGCCGTGGCGGCGCAGGCACTCCAGAACTTCGGCAACGCTGCCTGGGCGATAGTGCGCGTCGGGCACGAAGGCGACATTGCGCCCGAAGTTCCGCACGCGCCGCATCAGTCGCACCGGCACAGCGCCTTCAGAACGTGACAGGGAAGCACCGGGCGCGGAACTCCACCTTCATTGCGGCGCGATCGACGTCCACGATGGCGAAGCTGTCCGCCGCGCCGGCGTCGTGCGCCTGGTAGCGCACCCGCAGCTCGCCCATGCCCGCCGTGCCGAACCGATGACCGAAGGCGCCGTGGAACTCGGACTCCAGGTGCGCCATCGCCGTATTGGCGAACGGATAGGGCGAATAGAGTCCCGAGGAGACGACGGAATACGCCGGCACGGCATCCTGGGTGCCGAGCTGGAGCTGCATCTCGCAGAACAGCGAGCAGTGGAAGTCGCCGGACAGGAATACCACGTTGCGGATGCGCTCGCGCGCGATGAAGCCGAGCAGCTCGTAAAGCGAGGCCGGGAAGCCGTCCCAGGCGTCCGAGCGCAGCGAGTACGCGAGAGCGCCGCGGGTCTCACGCGACCAGGGCGCCACGACGCTCGGCGAAACGATGAACTTCGGCTCGTCCGGCGTTGCCGAAAAGCCGCTCAGCCATTGCTTCACGTCGTCCATCTGCTCGCGACTGACGATGGCGGCGTCGAGGCTGCCGGTACCGCGTCCACGCTGCCGCTCCGTGCGCGTGTCCATGATGAAGAAGCCGAACCGGCTGGCGCGCGCGCGATAGAAGTAGCGGCGAGAGTCGGGCCACGGCTGGGCGGGGTCCGGGAAAGCGGGCGTCAGGCGCAGCTGGAAGGACTCGAAAGCTTCCAGCCCCGCCTCCACGGCCTCGCTGCGGCGCAGCGGCGGACGCACCCCGTCGTAGTTCTCCTCCAGCTCGTGATCGTCGAGCATCGGCATGAGCGGCAACCGCCGCAGCACCTCGCGCGCATGCGGCGCGGTCCACGCCTCGAGATAGCGCTGGTCGTAACGCTCGACGCCGAGAGTCGGGTCGAAGATGCCGTAGGTCGCGTCGGCGTAGATGGCGTCGCCGGCGAGGATCAGCAATTGTGGCACCGGCCCGAGGTCGCGCCTCTCCAGGCGCTCCCGCAGCCGTCCGAAGCTCGCGTCTGCCGCCTCGCGATCGGTGACGTTCGCCGGATAGCGGCAGCTGCCAAGCGCGAAGCACAGCGACTCGCTCGCGGACGCCGCTGCCTTGAGCGTCCTTTCCGAGAGTATCGCCGCGCTCGTCGCGGTCGCGTAGCGCCGGTCGGATGTGCAATGGCCAGTCGGCAGCGGCACGCGGCGCAGATCGAGGTCCTTGCAGGTCTCGAGGACCGCCTCGGCGAACGGCATGGCCGCGACGTGGCGCGGGTCGAGGGGAAACGCCAGCCCTTGCGGCAGCGTGGGAAAACGGTCGAGGTCCTCGCCGAAAGGATCGTCGACTGGTGGCTCACCGGCCTCGCGCAGGGGCTCGGGCTCGTAGTGCTCGCGATGGACGGTCACGACGACCACCGTGTAGTGCGCGGCTCGTGGCGGCAGCTCGATGTCGATCGCCTGTGTCGCGGGCCACGCGCCCTGCGCCTTCTCGGATTCCGCCGGCAGCCGCCGCAGCGGGTGGAAGCTGGCGGCGACCGCCTTGGCGCCAGCGAGCACGATGCTCATCGCATAGCATGGTTCGGAGCGGGAGTCGTTCGGGACGAACAGCAGCCGCACGCGTCGCTGCCCTTCGGGCTCCTCGCGCACCCACCCCACCATCGGCCCCATGCGCGGCGGCCTGACCACGAACTGGGGCGCAACCGGCGGCGAAGGCGTGTCGAACGCCTGGGAGAGGAACCCCGAGATCTCCGGGTACACGTCCACATGCGCGCGCTTGCCGATCATGCAGTCCTGGTGGCCGTATCCTTCGACGGCCACCAGGCGCAGCCGCTCCCCCTTCGCATAGTTTTCATGCCCATAGCGCGCCGCGGGATCGGTCTCCCAGATCGTCTTCAGGTCGCTCGGCCAGAACACGGAGGCGAGCAGGTCGAACGAGCGGCGGCTCGTGCGCACATGGAACACCTCGTTCAGCTCGCCGTGCAGGAAGCACACCGGGAAGTCCATGCGCTGCGCGACGTTCGCCGAAGTCACGTAGACGTTGCGCCCGGCTTCGTCGGTGAGCCTGCGCATCGTCGCGTAGAAGATGGTCTGCTGGTAGGTGCGGTAGCGGATGTGCCCGAGGTAGTCGCCGAGCACCTCGAGCGTCTCGTGATTGAGGTTGCGGTGCTCGAACAGGCGACCATAGATCCCGTAGGCGCGAATGCAATAGGCCTCGTGCTCCACCCGGCCGAGCAGCGGGCGGTGCTCCAGCCACTCGCTGGACGGATACGGGTATCCCGCGAGCAGGCGGTCGAGGAAGCGGTTGAAGCCGCTCAGCGACCCGGTGGTGTCGAGCTCGCCGATGTCCAGGTAGTGCTTGAGGTAGCTGGCGACGTAGCCGCGGAAGCGGTTGGTGGCGGGCAGCTCGAGCAGGGGCCCGACCTGCGAGAGCACGGCGGCGCGCACGCCGAGATCGCGCAGGTGCCCTTCCAGCGCAGACATGCAGAACATCGCGGCGCCGATGCAGTGCGCCACCACGTTGACCGGCTGCCCGGTCTCGTCGCCGATACGGCGCAGCGCCACAGGAATGTCCTCGCGCGCGACGTCCTCGAATCTCCAGTCGCGCTTGGAGCTCGCGAGACCGATGCTGGTGCGCAGGTCGAGCACCCACGGATCGAAGCCGCGGCGCGCGAGGTGCTGCACCAGGTTCTCGTCCACCGTGGGCAGCGTGAACGTATTGCCGCTGGCGCCCAGGCCGTGGATGAGCAGCACCGGTCCTTTTCCCGGGTCCGGTCGCCGCGATTCGGAGCGATAGCGGGTCAGTTGAGCGTCGCCCGCCCGCACCGCGAGGGGATGCACGCTGCGGCATAGCCCGCGCACTTCGCCGGGCAGGCGGTGCTCGAGGCGGTCGGCGACGCGCACGCCCGCCTCGCGCGCGGCGGCCTTGGCCTCGTCGCGGTCCTTGGCCGCGAATTCGTAGACTGGGTACGGATCCGGATAGTCGGGCGCGCGGAAGCTCCAGATGTGGATCTTGCCGATGACCCGCGCGAGGAAGAGAAGGAACGAAAGCAGGTCGGCGATCGCGCGCGGCTGGTTGTCCTGGGCGGAGATCTGGAGCTGCGTCGCGTGATGCTGCACGAAGAACGGCAGGTTCACCTGCAGCACGCCGAGGCGCACCGCATGCGCGGCGCCGGCGCGCTTCAGGAGCAACGGCAGCTTCGTCATCTGGTCCAGGGGGCTTGGCCAGCTCTCGCCATCGGCGAAGATTCCCGCGGTGTACGCTAGCCGTTTCTCGCCGAGCAGCAGGTCTCCCTGGCGGAGCAGCCGCACCTGCTCGTCGCCCACCTTCACGATCACGTCGTCGGCGACCGCGAACCGGTAGCGCATGCGCCGCGCTTCACCCGCCTGCGAGGCGACGGCGAAGAAGCCGGCGATGGCCTGCCATGCCGTCGCGGGAAAGCGCAAGAGAGAGCCCGGGCGGGCGAGGCGGCGCAGCAGCCGCCTGGGAGAAACGAGGCCCCGCAGCATGTCGGCAACGTCGCGCACGCCGCGATTGAATGCCCACGCCCAGCCGGCGCGCAGGATGCGCCAAAGCCAATGGGAATCTTCGCGCTCGAGAAAGACGAGCCGACCGTCGATGAGCGGGATGGTTCCGCTCCAGCTCGTGGTGGCGCCGCCGGCGTCGACGTCGCCCTTCAGGCGCAGCTGCGCCCGGCGCACCGGCATCACCTTTGCCGGCTGGCGCAGGAAGGCCTCCATGTCGCCAATCGGCTCGTACTCGAGCTCGAGCTCGGCGTCGAACAGCCCGGGGTAGTCGATCGCCCCGACACGCGCGTACCCGAGCCGGACCTGCCCATCGAGCCGCTCGGCGAGCCGCAGGCCGGTGGCGCCCGGCACGCGCCATTCCCTCTTCGGCGGCTGCGGCGGCCGCGCACGCGGCGGCAGCGCAACGTCGTCCTCGTGCAGGGTCATGCCCCAATGCCGCGCGAGCTCCGGCGCGGCGCGCTCAGCGAGCGCCGCGATGGTGAGGCAAGGATTGGTGCCAAGCGCACTCGGAACGATGGCGCCGTCGAGCACCGCCAGCGTCTCGTGCACGCCGGTGCCCTCTCCCGCCCGGAACACCTGGCCGTATTCGTTGACCACGCCTCGGCCCGCGTCGTCCGCCATCGCGCAGCCGCCGAGCGGATGCACGGTGAACACCGATCCCCCGAGGTCCCCCTCCAGCACGCCGCCGATGCGCTGCGGGAGCGGGCGCCAGAGGGGATTCGGTAGGAGGATGGCCTTGCTCGCCTTGTGCGCCTTCTCGAGGAGCTCGATCGCCTTGCGGAACACCGGCTGCTTGCCCACCCCGGGCCACTTCACCGACAGCCCGTCGTCGCACGCGAGCGCGTCCTCGTGCTCCGGAAGCGCGAGCACCCCTTCCGCATCATCCTCGCCGATGGTGGCGTAGATCGCCGTCCGGCCGATGGCCTCTGGATCGACTGCCGCCGGATCGACCGCGCCTGCGCCGGCGCCGTGCCTGGACCAGTCCACGCGCGCGAGGTCATGCAGGGCGGCGAAGGTCGTGACGATCTCCTCCAGCGGCCGGCGCAGCGCCGCCGGGATGGCGAGTTCCTCGACCACGAGCGGCGTCGTGCCGTCGCGCAGGTCCACCATGCCGGTGATGGTCGGGCCGATCCTGCGCAAGTCCGGTTCCGGCGCCAGCGATTCGTGCGCGCTCGCATTGACCCGGTGCGGCATGCGATAGCCGGCGGAGATCATGTCGCCGTTGGCGGAGAAGCGCTTCCCGAGCTCGCCGGAAATCTGCCGGAATCCTCTGCGCTCCGAGCGCAGCAGAATCCCCGTGGAGCCGTAGGCGCCCGCCGCAAGGACGACGCGCGCCGCGCGCAGCGCCGGCATCTGCCTGCCGAAGCGCGCGCGCAGCTTCGGATCGGTGAACTCGAGCTCGAGCTCCCAGGCGCCGTCGCAGCCGCTCAACGAGAGCACGGTCACGCCGTTGAACAGCCGGGCGCCTCGCGCCGCGGCGAACGGCAGGTAGTTCATGGCGAGCGTGTTCTTCGCCCAGTGATTGCATCCCGTGAAGCAGTCGCCGCAATCTACGCACTTGACTTGCTCTACGCCGCCGCGGCTCAGGCTCTTGTCCTCGAAAGTGACGGCGATCGTGGCCCGCTCCGGCGCACCGCCCAGGGCAAGGGAGCCCAGGGAATCGAGCTTGTCGAGCCTCTTTGCGCCGGGCAGCGGCCGGCCGCCGAGCATCGACTCCGCCCGGTCGAAGTGATCTTCCAGCGCGTCGCGGGTGAGGCCGGCCGGCCATTTCCCGGAGTGGAACACTTCCGCCCGCGGCCGCGCCAGCACACCGGCATTGATGAGGGATCCTCCCCCTAGGCCGTTGCCGAGCAAGGCGCTGACGTCCTCGCCCACGCGCAGGTCGTACAGTCCTTCGGCCATGCCGCGCGTTGGAGGGCGCTCGCCGGCGCTGAATCTCACCTCGCCGGGCAGGTCGGCGAAGCGCTCGGGGAACGAGCCGGGCAGGAACTCGCGGCCGCGCTCGAGCACCCAGACCTTCGAGTCCCCGGCGTCTGCGGCTTCCCTCGCGCCGGCGAGCCGGGCTGCCGCGACGGCGCCGCCGTAGCCGCTGCCGACGATGGCGACGTGGCAATGCAAGCCCTCCTGGCCGAGCAGCTCGAACGCGAGCTTCTCCGCCCCTTCCGACAGCCATTCCGTGCGCGCCATTGCTGCCCCCAAACGTCAGCGCACTTAGGTCGCCACCGCCTCCGCGATTGCGCTTCGCAACGCCTGTTCCTGCACCGGCTTGTGCAGCAGCATCAGGCCCGCCCGCTGCGCGTGCGCGAGCACCTCGGGCGCCGTGTCCCCGGTGATGAGCAGGGACGGAATTTCGCCGGCCGCCTCGCGCGCCCGCTGCAGAAGCGCGATCCCGGTCTCGCTGCCGCGCAACCGGTGATCCGCGATGATGAGATCGGGTTTTGCCGCCCGAAGCGCCGCGAGCGCCTCATCGATGCCCGAGGCGAGCAGCACCTTGCATCCCCATTCCTCGAGCAGCGTGCGCATCCCTTCGCGCACCGAGCGCTCGTCGTCGACGACCAGCGCGATCAGTCCCTCGGGCAGCGCCGCCTCGTAAGGCGCTGCGGGCTCTCGGGCGGCGAGGCGCCGGTCCCGGATGAGCGGCAGCGTCAGCCGGAACGTAGTGCCGCGTCCGAGGTCGGACTCGAGCTCGAGGCGTATGCGCAGCAGCTCGGTGAGGCGGCGCACGATGGCGAGGCCCAGGCCGATGCCGCGGCTGCGGTCGCGCTCGGGGTTGGCAAGCTGGTAGAACTCCTCGAAGACGCGCTCGTGCTCGACGCGCGGTATCCCCGGCCCGGTGTCGGTGATGCTCAGCACGACCTTGTCGGATACGGTCTGTGCCGCGACGCGGACCGATCCGCTCGCCGTGTACTTGATGGCGTTGTCGATAAGGTTGCCCAGCACCCGCTCGAACAGGACCGGGTCGGTCTCCACCGTGAGCGGCACGTGCGCGTCCAGGACGAGCGCCAGACCCTTGGCCTGCGCGATCGGCCGAAAATCCGCCGCCATGCGCGAGAGCAGCGCGTCGAGGCCGAAACGGCTCGTCTCCGGCCGCACCGCGCCGGCATCGAGCTTGGAGATGTCGAGCAGCGCGTCGAGCAGCGTGCCGAGCGAGGCGATGGCGTTGCCGATCTCGCGCGCCATCTCCTGCGTGCGCTGGTCGGTCTTGCGCACGCGCAACGCCGCGCTGTAGAGGGACAGCGTGTGCAGCGGCTGGCGCAGGTCGTGGCTGGCCGAGGCGAGAAAGCGCGACTTGGCGCGGTTCGCTTCCTCCGCGCGGTCGCGCTCGCGCCCCACCGCCTGGCGCTGCACCTCCAGCTCGCGGATCAGCCTTTCGTTGTGATAGCGGATCTCGAAGGACTCGCGCATCACGCGCTCGTTCTCGCTGATGAACACGCCCTGCAGGAACGGAAACAGCAGCAGCAGGAACCCGACCCAGGCGCCCGCCACGTCCCCCTGCGACGCCCAGGCGGCGGCGAGCGCGGCGAAGGTGGGCAACGCCCAGGCATAGAACGAGCGCGAGTAGCCGGCGTTGGCCGAGACGGCGGCGGCGCAGATCGACACCACGATCATGGTGACGATCGCCTTCTGTTCGAGGGAGAGGTCGGCGAAGAACAGGGCCGCGCCGCCGCCCATGACCAGGCCGTTGAAAAAGCTGAACACCGCCATCGTCCGCAGCGCCGCGTCCACGTCGAGCTCGGCGTGCGCGAGGCTGCGGCGCGAGAATTCCCAGCGCACGGACAGGATCGCGGCGATCAGGGCGATCCATCCGAGGATCAGCGGCGCCGGCACGGCATCCCACACCGTGAAGCCGACGAAGCCGCAGGCAAGCGGCACCATCCAGGGCAGCCGCTTCGCGTGGTTGGCGAGCGACTCGAACTGCAGCCGCTTCAGGCGTGCCAGGCGCTCATCGTCCTCGCCGGCGTGCTGCGGCGGGGCGAAGAGGGCGCTAAGGCTTGAGTTGTAGCCCGGAGCGGGCCGCAGCATAGACGGCCTCCGTACGGTTGTGGACGCCGAGGGCGCGGAACGCGGCCGAGAGGTGCGCCTTGACGGTGCCCTCGGAGATGCCGAGCTCGCGCGCGATGACCTTGTTCGCCTTGCCCTGCACCGCCTTGCGCAGCACCTCGACTTGGCGTTCCGACAGCGCATCGCCCAGACGGTCGCTGCTGAGCGCGGCGTCCGGCTCCCCGCCGCCAAGGCCTTTCAGCGCTACCGCGGGCAGATAGATGCCGTCGGCGAGCACCAGGCGCAGAGCGCTGACCAGCACTTCGGGCGTGGAGGACTTCGGGATGAAGCCGGCGGCGCCGGCGTCGATGGCCCGGCGCACCTGGCGCGGATCCTCCTCGCCGGACAGGACCACGATGCGGCTTGATTCGAACGCCTGGCGCACGGCGTCGAGCGCGTCGAGCCCGGCGACGCCGGGCATGTGCAGGTCGAGCAGGACCACGTTGAAAGACTCGCCCGCGAGCGTGCACGCCTGCGCGCAGTCGGCGGCCTCCATGATCTCCAGGTCGGCGTCGAGGTCGCGCAGCAGGAAGCGCAGCCCCTGCCGGAACAGCGCGTGGTCGTCGATGATCAGGATCCGCACGCCGCTACGATAGCGCGTTTCCCCGGGGCGGCGAATTGGACCGGTGGGTTAGCCGAACGGCCATTTGTCTCACGCGGCGTTGAGCCCGCATACTCCGGGCGGGGTTAAGGCATGCTCGACAAGCTTGTATCGCTTGCCATAGTGGATGACGACGGCGGTGCCGCCGCGGTCGAGATCGACGTGTGGACCGACGTTCCCGAACCGGAAGTCCGCCTTCGGCTGTGGGACAGGGAGGGCCGCAATCCTCAGGTGCCGCGGCAAGTCTCCGTTGAGCCAGCCCGGTGGGAGCTGGAGAGCGTCTACCCCGGCTGCACGCTGACCTGGCTGGTGCGGCTCGCTTCGACCGTGCATTCGCGTTTCGAGCTTCGTTTGCAGGTCTTCCAGGCCGGGTCAGTGCTGCCGGGGGGGAATTTCTCCTACTCCGGGCCGCTCGAGGGCCTGGAGGAGCGCAGCGGCCGGTTCCACTTCCGCAGGGCTTAGTCGTCCGGCTAAGCCGCTTTTTGCCCATCCGTCCAATATCCTGAGCGGCACGGGCGCGCCATGCTTCGCACATGGCACCCCCGCTTCCCAGCTTCATCCCCGACGAGAGCGTGCAGCGCAAGCGCGCCGGGCCGCGCCTCGCGGCGACGCTCCTGGTGATCGCGCTCTACCTCGGCAGCGCCGCTGTACAGGACGGGCCGATCCAGGTCTGGCTGCTCGTGCACTTTCCCTTCGCGCTGGCAGCGGTCGCTACCGCGCTGCGCATCATCGATCCTTCCGATCCCGGCTGAGGGCCTGCTTCTTCCACAGCTCCCACGGCCGCTCGAGCGTGCCCCGGTTGGCGGCGGTGGAGCGGCGCCCCTCCTCGTCGCTCAGGAACTCGATCGGGCCCTCGAGCCGCATCGCCTGAAGCTGCAGCCGCGCATTCATCTCGGTGTAGATCGCCCGGAACACTGCTTCGGGGACACTGTTCCCGACGACGGTCATGCCGTGGCCGCGCATGAGCACGCACGTGCAGGCGCCGAGCGAGCCCGCGAGCGCCTTGCCGAGCGGCCGGTCGCGAATCAGCAGGTCGTTCGCCTCGCGCTCCTTGCGGATTTCGAAGACTGGGGCACCCGACCAGAGGAACGAGCCCATGTGGTAGACCGGGCGCAGCCTGGTGCGAGAAACCCCGAAGGGGATGACCGAGGCAGAATGGCTGTGCACCACTGCCATGACCTCCGGGCGCGCCCGGTAGATCTCGCCGTGGATGTAGCGCTCGAGGAAGCCCTTGCGCTTGTCCCTCAGGGGCTCGCTGTCGGCATCGAGCTCCATGAGATCGGCGGCCGTCACGAGCGCCGGCGCAAGCGAGCGGGACATGATGAAGCGTTCCGGACGCCGGTCGCTGCGCGCGCTGACGTGCCCATAGGCGTCGAGAACCTCGTGCATGGCGAGCACGCGGCTCGCGGCGACCAGGTCCTCGATCAGGCCGCGGCTGGCGGCGAGCTTTCTCATTTCAGCCTCATTTCCCGGAGTTGCGGGGAGAGAAAATACAGCAAGACGATCGCCGCCGCCGCGCTGGCGGCGAGGGAGAGCGAGGCGCCCCGCGCGCCGAGCAGGTCCGAGAGCGGCCCGGCGACGAGCGCGCCCACGGAGATGAGCGCCGGGTTGAGCATCATCAGACTGGAGATGCGCCCGCGCATGGCTGGCGGCGCCGACATCTGCAGCATTGCCATGTTGCTCGCCATGTGCGCCATCTCCGCGGCGCCGCCGAGGGCGGCAAACACGGTCGCGAGCGCGAGCGACGGGCTCGCCGCCACGCCGGCGATCGCGGCGCACATGACCAGGACCCACGCTGCCTGCACCAGCCCCTGGCGCTCGACGCGCCCGAGCGCATGAGCGGCGAACCCGCCGAGCGTGCCGCCGGCGCCGACCGCGGTGAGGAGCAGCCCCAGGCCCTCCGGGCCGGCGGCGAAGACGTCCTTCGCGTAGATCGGGAACAGCGTTCCCCAGACCGGCACCAGGAGGAAAAACGGCAGCGCCCCCAGCATCACCAGCAGACGGGTGAGCCGGTCGCGCGCGGCGAAGCGCAGGCCTTCCAGCATCTCGGAGAGCGCCGTGGAACCACTCGGTTTGATGGTCTTTCTCGGAAACACGACCGCTACGACCACGAGGGCCGATGCGCCATAGAGGACCCCCTGCACGAAGAAGCTGCCCGCGGCGCCGAAAGCGGCGATCAGGTAGCCCGCCATGGCCGGGCCGAAGATGCGCGTCATCGAGAAGCCGATCGTGTTCAGCGCTACGGCCTTCATCGCGACTTCGCGCGGCACGAGCTCGAACGCGGTGGTCATGCGCGCCGGGCGGTCGAGCACGTTCGATGCGCCCATCAGCATGGTGAACGCGAAGAGCATCCAGGTGCTCACCGCGCCGAGGGCGAGCACCGCCCCGAAGGCGAGCGACACCGCCGAGGCGAGCGCCTGGCTCGCCTGCATCAGGCGGCGCCGGTCCCAGCGATCCGCCGCCACGCCCGAGAGCGGCGTCAGCAGGAACATCGGGATGGC
>JAQSVY010000187.1 GCA_029266935.1 Burkholderiales bacterium | reverse complement strand
CCTCGGCTGGATCGTCGCTGCGAGCGTGGCCGGCGGCACGCTCTCCGCGGGCCTGGCGGCGGGCTCGCTCTACCTGCGCGCGAGCTGGATCCCGATGCTCGTGTCCTTCGCCATCGGCGCGCTGCTCGGCGCCGCCTTCCTCGAGATCATCCCGCACGCGTTCGAGAAGGGCGATCCACAGCACGTGGCGAGCGCGATCCTCGGCGGTATCTTCGCCTTCTTCGTGCTCGAGAAGCTGCTCATCTGGCGGCACTGCCACACCGAGGACTGCGAAGTCCACGACACGGGCCACGACCGGGGGCGCAGCGGGCTGCTGATCGTCGTCGGCGACACCGTCCATAACTTCCTCGACGGCGTGCTGATCGCCGCCGCGTTCCTGCAAAGCACCGAGCTCGGCATCATCGCGGCCATCGCGATCATCGCGCACGAGATCCCGCAGGAGGTGGGCGATTTCCTGATCCTGCTGCACTCGGGCTACACGCGCTCCCGCGCGCTCGCCATGAATATCATGTCCTCGGCGGCTACCGTGGTGGGCGGGGTGCTCGGCTACTTCGGCCTGCAGTTCTTCGCCGGCCTCGAGCCGACCCTGCTCGGCATCGTCGCGGCGAGCATGATCTACGTCGCCGTCGCCGACCTGATTCCGGGGCTGCACCGCCGCCCGCAGCTGCGCGATACCGCTTCCCAGGCGCTGCTCATCGCCCTCGGAATCGGCACCATCGCGGCCGCCGGAATGGTCCTGCAGCACTGAGTAAAAAGAACTATCTATCAGGATGTTGATAATCATTTGACGGGGTGGGTTGTGCGGCGCAGAATCGCCCCGCAATGCACCAATCCGGGTCTCCTGACGCCCTTCTTGCCGCCATCGCGCAATCGGGCAACGAAGTGACGCAAGGCTGGATGCAGCTGATGGCTGGCGCGGGCAGCGCCATGCCGTGGATGGAGGGGCTGCAGCGCTCCCATGCTTTGCAGGCCGCCTACCTCGAGAAGCAGACCCGGCTATGGAATTCGATGCTCGCCGGCCGGCGCGAGGCAATCGTCGATGCGGTGCCCAGCGACCGGCGCTTCGCGGCGCGCGAATGGCGCGAGAACCCGTACTACGACTACCTGAGACAGTCGTACCTGCTCGCCGCGCGCTACTATCAGGAGCTGGTCGAGCACGCGGATCTCGTGGGCGAAGCGAAGGAGCGCGCGCGCTTCGCCGCGCGCCAATGGCTAGACGCGATGTGTCCGGCGAACTTCGCCGCCACCAACCCCGAAGCGATGCGCCAGGCGCTCGCGACGAAGGGTGAGAGCCTCACGCGCGGCCTCGCGAACCTGCTGGGCGACGTGCACAAGGGGCGCATCAGCCAGACCGACGAGGCGGCGTTCGAAGTTGGGCGTAACCTGGCCGTGACGCCCGGCGCCGTGGTGTTCGAGAACGAGCTGATCCAGCTCATCCAGTACCGCGCCAAGACCGCGCAAGTGGCGAAGCACCCGCTGGTGATGGTGCCTCCCTGCATCAACAAGTATTACATCCTCGATCTGCAGCCCGAGAACTCCTTCGTCGGGCACGCGCTCGCGAGCGGGCACACCGTGTTCATGATCTCGTGGCGCAACGCCGGGCCGGATATCGCGCAACTCACCTGGGACGACTACCTCGAGAAAGGCGTCTTCACCGCCTTCCGGGTGGCGAGGGAAATCACCGGCGCGCAGCAGCTAAATGCGCTGGGCTTCTGCGTCGGCGGTACGCTGCTCGGCGCAGCCTTGGCGGTCATGAAGCAGAAGAACGAAAATTCCGTTGCGAGCGTCACTTTTCTCGCCACCATGCTCGATTTCGGCGAGAGCGGGCAGATCGGCCTCTTCGTCGACGAGGCGAGCGTGACGGCGCGCGAGGCGGCGCTCGGCCGCGGCGGTATCCTGCCTGGCGGCGAGCTCGCGTTCGTGTTCTCCAGCCTGCGCGCAAACGACCTCGTCTGGAACTACGTGGTCAACAACTACCTTCTCGGCGGGCAGCCGCCGGCCTTCGACCTCCTTTACTGGAACTCGGACGGCACCAATCTTCCGGGGCCGATGTACTGCTACTACCTGCGCAATACCTATCTCGAGAACAAGCTGCGCGTGCCCGGTGCGCTCTCGAACTGCGGCGTGCCCGTCGATCTCGGGCGCGTGGACCTGCCCTCGTACACCGTAGCGACGCGCGAGGACCACATCGTGCCGTGGCGCTCAGCCTACCGCACGCTCAACCTCATCGGCGGGGAGAAAACCTTCGTGCTCGGCGCCAGCGGCCATATCGCCGGCATCGTCAACCCGCTCAGCAAGAATCGCCGCAGCTACTGGACAGGCACGCCTTATCCGGCGGAGCCCGACGCCTGGCTCGAGACGGCACAGGAGACGCCCGGGAGTTGGTGGGGGTGCTGGACCGACTGGCTCGCGCAGCACCGAGGGGGCACCGGCCAGGCCCCCACGAATCTTGGAACGAAGAAGTATCCGCCAATCGAGCCGGCGCCGGGTCGTTACGTGAAGAAAAGGCTCCACTAGGAGACAGCCATGGAAGACATTTTCATCGTCGGAGCAGCGCGCACGCCGATAGGCAAGTTCGCCGGCAGCCTGGCGAAGACCCCGGCGGCGGAGCTCGGCGCGCTCGTCATCCGCAAGGTGCTGGAACGAAGCCGCGTCAATGCCGAGCAGGTGTCGGAAGTGATCATGGGACAGGTGCTCACCGCGGCGACCGGCCAGAACCCGGCGCGCCAGGCGGCCATCCGCGCCGGCCTGCCGCACATGATCCCCTCGATGACCATCAACAAGGTCTGCGGCTCCGGCCTAAAAGCGGCGATGCTCGGCGCGCAGTCGATCGCCAACGGCGATTCGGACATCGTCGTCGCCGGCGGGCAGGAATCGATGAGCCTCTCACCGCACGCGCTGAACGGCTCCCGCGACGGCTTCCGCATGGGCGATGGCAAGCTCGTCGACACGATGATCGTCGACGGGTTGTGGGACGTCTACAACCAGTACCACATGGGTGTGACCGCCGAGAACGTCGCCAAGGAATACGCCGTGACGCGCGAGGAGCAGGACCTGTTCGCGCTCGCAAGCCAGCACAAGACCGAGGCCGCGCAGAAGGCCGGCCGTTTTCGCGACGAGGTCATTCCGGTGGAGATCGCCTCGCGCAAAGGCACGGTGGTGTTCGCCGACGACGAGTATCCGCGCCACGGTGCGACGCTCGAGGGCCTCGCCAGCCTGAAGCCCGCGTTCGACCGGAACGGCTCGGTGACCGCGGGCAACGCCTCCGGCATCAACGATGGCGCCGCCGCCGTTGTCCTGGCGAATGGAGAGAAGGTCAAGGAACTGGGCTTGAAGCCATTGGCGCGCATCAGAGCGTTCGCTTCGGCGGGCGTCGATCCGAAGTACATGGGCATGGGACCGGTGCCCGCCTCGAAGCGCTGCCTCTCGCGCGCCGGCTGGGAGCCGAAGGACCTCGACCTGATGGAGATCAACGAGGCGTTCGCCGCGCAGGCGGTCGCGGTGAACCGGCAGATGGGGTGGGACACGGCCAAGGTCAACGTCAACGGCGGCGCCATCGCGCTCGGTCATCCGATCGGCGCCTCGGGCTGCCGCATCCTGGTGACGCTGCTCCACGAAATGCAGAAGCGCGATGCAAGGCGCGGGCTTGCATCGCTGTGCATCGGCGGGGGAATGGGAGTCGCCCTCGCCGTGGAACGTTAGAAAAGGAAATGAGATTCATGGGAAACCAAGCTGAAGTGACGCAACAGCCGGAGGCGTGGCGCGACGAGTCGCTCCCGGCGGTGACTCGCATCGCCTTCGTCTCCGGCGGCATGGGAGGCATCGGCACTTCCATCTGCCGGCGCCTCGGCCGCAGCGGCCACACGGTCGTGGCCGGATGCCTGCCGGGCTACGACAAGAAGGGCGAGTGGCTCGAGCGGATGCGCAGCGACGGCTTTCGCGTGCACGCCGCCGAGGGCGACGTCGCCGAGTTCGACTCCTGCGCCGAGATGTTCTACCAGGTGCGCTCGGTGGTGGGGCCGATCGACATCCTCGTCAACAACGCCGGCATTACGCGCGACTCGGTGTTCAAGCGCATGACCGAGCAGGACTGGATGGCGGTGATCAACACCAACCTGAACAGCGT
>JAQSVY010000186.1 GCA_029266935.1 Burkholderiales bacterium | reverse complement strand
CATCTTCCCGGCGGTGAAGGTGCACCGCGAGTACTTCGGCGACGGCTCGATGCGCCAGATCGCGCCGGTGAGCCCGGCGCTGCACCTGGGCGCCGACCGGGTGCTGATCGTCGGCACCGGCCGGCAGGCCGCGGTGGAGCAGAGCCGCGCGCGGTCGAACGTCTATCCCTCGCTCGCGCAGATCGCCGGCCACGCGCTGAACAGCATCTTCCTCGACAGCCTGAGGGTCGACATCGAGCGCCTCGAGCGCATCAACCGCTGCCCGCCACCGTGCGCTTCATCCTGCGCCCCACCGGGGCGCTCAACCGCTCGGGCTCGAACCTCGCGAGCTACCTGCTCTTCGAGGAGCCCTTCTGCCGGGCGCTGGTCGACCTCGGCTACCAGGACACGATGGCCCGCGAGGCGGAAGTGCGGGCATTCTTCGATTCCCCGGAGGAACGCGCCTATGGCTGAGCAGACGCCGCCGACCGACCCGTTCGAGATGTTCCGCCGCCTGTGGGGCCCGCTCGGCGTGCCGCTGCCGGGCATGGCCATGCCGACCTTCGACCCGCAGGAAGTCGAGAAGCGCATCGCGGAGCTGCGCTCGGTCGAGGCCTGGCTCAACATGAACCTGAACATGGTGAAATTCTCGATCCAGGGCCTCGAGCTGCAGCGCGCCGCGCTGCAGGCGATGCGCACCGCGACCGAACCGAAAAAAGACACGACTTAACCAAGGAGAAGACGAATGTCGAAGGCAGTCCGTTATCACCAGCAGGGTGGCCCGGAAGTTCTGCAGCTCGATGACATTTCCATCGGCGATCCTGGTCCCGGCCAGGTGCGCATCCGCCACACCGCGATCGGCGTCAATTTCGTCGACACCTATCAGCGCTCGGGCCTGTACCCGATGCAACTGCCCGGGGTCGCCGGCAACGAGGGCGCGGGCGTGGTCGAGGCGGTGGGGCCCGGCGTCAAGGAGCTGAAGAAGGGCGACCGCATCGCCTATACCGGCCTGCCCGGGTCGTACTGCGAGGAGCGCATCGTCCCGGCAGACCGGATGGTGAAGGTGCCCAAGGGCGTCAGCGACGAGCAGGCCGCCTCGATGATGCTCAAGGGCATGACCGTGCACTACCTCATCTTCACCACCTACAAGGTGAAGAAGGGCGACACGGTGCTGTGGCACGCCGCCGCCGGCGGCGTCGGCCTGATCGCCTGCCAGTGGCTGAAGAAGCTCGGCGTCACCACCATCGGCACGGTGGGCTCCGACGAGAAGGGGAAGCTCGCCAAGGCGCACGGCTGCCACCACGTCATCAACTACAGCCGCGAAAACTTCCTCGAGCGCGTCAAGGAGATTACCAAGGGCAAGAAGCTGCCGGTCGTCTACGACGCGGTCGGCAAGACGACCTGGGACGGCTCGCTCGACTGCCTGCAGCCGCGCGGCCTGATGGTGTCCTTCGGCAACGCCTCCGGGGCGGTGCCGCCGGTGAACCTGGGCATCCTCTCAGCCAAGGGCTCGCTCTACGTGACACGGCCGACGCTCGCCACGCACATCGCGACGCGCGCCGACCTCGTCAAGCGTTCGAAGGACCTCTTCGAGGTGGTGAAGTCGGGGAAGGTGAAGATCGAGACCACGGCGCGCTACAAGCTGGCCGATGCGCAGGCCGCGCACCGCGACCTCGAGGGCAGGAAGACGACCGGATCGGTCGTCCTCGTGCCTTGAAGAACGGGCGGAGCTACTTGATGCCGAGGATCGCCTCCGCCTTGCTCAGGGCCGCCATCGACTCGGCGTGCTTGCCGTCCTTGTGATACTTCTCGCCGTCGGCGCGGAGCTTCTGCACCTCGCTCTTCTGCTCGGCCGAAAGCTTGGCCGCGGGCAGGGCGGCATCGATGGCCTTCATGTGCTTGGGACAGCTGCTGGCGAACGCGACCGAGCTGGACAGCGCGAGCGCGGCGGCAAGTACTAGGCGTTTCATGGGGTCCTCTTTTCGGTTGGTCGAGCGGGTTGCTCGAAGGCGAACATTCTAGGGGCAGACGCTATTCCCACCGACATCGGCCTCGAGGAGCTGCGCCGGCGGCTGACGCGGCGCGGCGCGCCGGCATTCTCGGTGTACGGGGACGACGGCGCCGGCCGGGAAGCGGCGGCGCTGACGCCGGCCTCGGTGCTGGTGCCGATCGTCGCGCACGAGGAGCTCTCGGTGGTGTTCACCCAGCGCACCTCCCACCTCAAGCGCCATTCCGGACAGATCAGCTTCCCCGGCGGGCGCGCCGAGCCCGAGGACCCCACCCCGGAGTTCACCGCCCTACGCGAGGCCGAGGAGGAGATCGGGCTCGCCCCCGACCGCGTGGAACTCCTCGCCCGCCTGCCGGAGTACTGTACCCGCACGGGCTTCTGCGTCACCCCGGTGGTGGGGCTGCTCGCACCGCCGCTCGTGCTCGCCCCCGACCGGCGCGAGGTGGAGGAAGTGTTCGAGGTGCCGCTCGGCTTCCTCCTCGACCCGCGCAACCACGAGCGCCGTACGCGCGAGCACCAGGGGCAGATGGTCGGCTATTACGTCATCCAGTACGGCGAGCGGCACATCTGGGGGGCCACCGCAGGGATGATCGTCAACCTTTATAGAATGCTTGCATGAGCGTCCTCGCCATCATCGCCGCGCTGGTCATCGAGCAATGGCAGCCGCTCGGCGAGCGCAAGGCCGTCCAAGGCGCGCTCGCCGGCTGGGCCGCCTGGCTCGAGCAGCAGTTCAACGGTGGCGAGCGCCGCCACGGCATGGTGGCGTGGCTGGTGGCGGTGCTGCCGTGGGTGGCGGCGGCGATCGCCCTGCACCTGCTCCTCGACAGCGCGAGCCCGCTGCTCGCGCTCGTCTTCAACATCGCGGTGCTCTACCTCACGCTCGGCTTTCGCCAGTTCAGCCACTACTTCACCGACATTCAGCTCGCCGTGAAGTCGGGCGACATCGACCGCGCGCGCGTGCTGCTCGAGGAGTGGCGCGGCGCCTCGGGCGTGGTACGCACGCGCGAGGAGGTGATCCGCCTTTCGATCGAGGAGGCGCTGGTCGCCTCGCACCGCCATGTCTTCGGCGTGCTGCTCTGGTACCTGATCCTGCCGGGCCCCAGCGGCGCCGTCCTCTACCGCCTCGCCGCCTACCTGGCGTGGCGCTGGAAGACCATGGGCAGGTTTGGCGACTTCGCGCAGCACGCGTTCAACGCGCTCGACTGGCCGGCGGCACGCCTCACCGCGGTGGCCTTCGCCGTCGTCGGGGACTTCGAGGACGCGGTGTACTGCTGGCGCACGCAGGCGCGCACCTGGCCCGAGCCCAACGCCGGCATCGTGCTCGCGGCGGGGGCGGGGGCGATGGGGGTGCGGCTGGGCATGCCGGTGCAGGAGATCGACGGCATGCAGCCGCGGCCGGAGATCGGCGTGGGGGAGCCCGCGGACGGGCCGCTCCTCGACAGCGCGGTGGGCCTGCTCTGGCGCGCGCTGGTCGTGTGGGTATTCGTGCTGCTGGTGATCACGCTCGCACGACTACTTTGAGCGGTAGGCGCCGCAGCGCCAGCACTGGGTGAACTGCGGCTCCGAGGTTTCTCCGCACGCGGTGCAGCGCCAGGGAGTGCCTTTGTTTTCATAACGAAGAATCCTCTCGGCCCGGTCCGCCTCGGCGGCGCGCACCCACAGCTCCGCCTGGCACTCTGCCGGCGGCAGCTCGCCCATCGCCGAGGACAGGATCTCGTTCTTCACCACCGCCGGAATGCCCTCCGCCTCCAGCACGTTCTTCGCGTGGTGCACCGCCACGAGGTTGTGCGAGCTGTAGATCCTCTTCAAAGACTCAGTCTACAAATCGAAGAGCGCGTCGCACTTGGCGGCGCAGATGAAGTCGTTCTCGGAGAGCCCGCCGATGGCGTGTGTCGAGTACTCGACGCGGCACTTGTTGTAGCCGACCCCGAGGTCCGGGTGGTGGTCCTCGCGGTGCGAGATCCAGGCGAGGGCGTTCACGAAGGCCATGGTCTGGTAGTAGTTGGTGAACGGGTAGACCTTGACGAGCTTGCCGTCCTCGACGATCCAGCCCTTCAGGCCTTTCAGCATCGGCTTCACCTGCGCCTCGGTGAGCGGCGCGACGCCGCCCTCGCAGGGCTTGCACTTCTTGCTTGCCAGATCATTCATATCGCCTCCTTCAGACGGGCGATGCGCACCGCCGCGGGCGGGTGCGAGTCGTAGAACGCCGAGTGCAGCGGGTCGGGGGTGAGCGTCGCGGCGTTGTCGCGGTAGAGCTTGACGAGCGCCTGCTCGAGCTCGGCGCGTTCGGCGTGCGCCACGGCATAGGCGTCGGCCTCGAACTCGTGCTTGCGCGACAGGCGGCTCGCCACCGGGTCGAGGAAGAACAGGAACTCCGGGATCACCAGCAGGAAGAGCGC
>JAQSVY010000185.1 GCA_029266935.1 Burkholderiales bacterium | reverse complement strand
CATCGGCGAGAGCATCGTGCGCGACATCCGCTTCCGCGAGCCGAGCTACCTCGAGGACCCCGAGGTCGCCGACTACCTCGCCGGGCTGGGCGAGCGCCTCGCGCAGGCGACGCCGGGCACGCGCCACGACTTCGAGTTCTTCGTCATGCGCGACCACACGCTGAACGCGTTCGCGCTACCCGGTGGCTTCGTCGGCGTGCACACCGGCCTCATCAGCGCTGCCGAGACCGAGTCCGAGCTCGCCTCGGTGCTTGCGCACGAGATCGCGCACGTCACGCAGCGGCACATCGCGCGCATGCTCGGCCAGCAGGAGCAGATGCAGCTGCCGGTGCTGGTCGCGCTTGCCGCCGCGGTGCTGCTAGGGCGCTCGCGGCCGGACCTGGCGATGGGCGCCGCGGCCGCGGCGCAGGCCGGCGCGGTGCAGGCGAGCCTCGCCTACTCGCGCGACTTCGAGCGCGAGGCGGACCGCGTCGGTCTCGCGGCGCTCGAGACGGCCGGCTTCGACGCGCGGGCGATGGCGGCGTTCTTCGAGCGCATGCAGCGCTCGATGCGCGTCGGCGACGACGGCTCGATGCCGGGCTACCTGCGTACGCACCCGGTGACCACCGAGCGCATCGCCGACACGCAGAACAAGGCCGCGGCGATGCCCTATCGCCAGCATCCTGACAGCGTCGAATTCCACCTCGTGCGCGCGAAGCTGCGCGCCGACGCCGGCGACGCGCGCGACGCGGTGGCGCATTTCGAGGCCTCGGTTCGCGACCGGCGCTATGCCAGCGAGGCCGCGGCGCGCTACGGCCTGACGAGCGCGCTGCTGCGAGCGCGGCGTCCGCGCGAGGCCGAGGCGCAGCTCAAGCTCGTGCGCGCCGGCGGGGTGGCCGGGCCGATGATCGAGACGCTGGCGGCACGCATCAAGCAGGCGCAGGGCGAAGGCGCGGTGGCCGTGCGCATGCTCGCCGAGGCGCGCGAGCGCTACCCGCGCTCGCGCCCGCTTCTCTACGCGCACCTCGCCGCGCTGCAGGAAGCGGGCGAGAACGCCCGCGCCGCGGAGGGGCTCGCCGAGGCGGTGCGGCTGCACCCGCGCGACGTGCGCCTGCGCGCGCTGCAGGCGAAGAGCTACGCGGCGCTCGGCAAGCGCTTCCTCCAGCACCAGGCGCAGGCCGAGGTGTACGCGCTGCAGGGCAGCCTGCCGGCGGCGATCGAGCAGCTCGAGCTCGCGCGCCGCTCCGGCGACGCCGACTTCTACCAGCTCTCCGTGGTCGACGCCCGTCTCAGGGAGCTGCGCGCCCGGCATGCGCAGGAACTGAGGGACACGAAGAAGTAGCGTCAGCGCTTCGCCGGCTCGAAGTACGCCTCGTAAAGCAGGTCGAAGGTCTTTTCGACTTCGCCGAGAAGGTCGCGCTCGCTCGGGGAGCGCCGCAGCGCGCCCTGCAGCAGCGTCTGCACCCCGGCCGCCTCCGGCACCGTGGCGCCGCGGATCTCGAGGAAGTGCACGATGCCGCCGATCTTGGCGAGCGCCGGGTTGTCGCCGAGCTTGAGGCTCGCCAGCATCTGCTCGTAGGTGACGCGATCCTCGCTGTTGGTGAAGTGCGCGCCCTCGAAGCCGAAGCCGATGGCATCGGCCGGCGCGGTCGCGCTCTTGTCCAGCCAGAGCAGCCTCGCCTCCGGGTCGATGAAGCGGCGGATCAGCCAGGCGCAGGCGAGCCGGTCGGCCCACAGCGGCTTGCGCGTCGCCCAAGTGCGCCCGAGCAGCTTCTCTCCGGCGCCGAGTCCGGGCTGCGGCCCGGCAGGAAAGAGCAGCCGCCGCACCGCGGCGTCCGCCTTGGCGAGCGCGGCCTGCGCCAGTTCGCGCGTCCTGGTCGGAAAGAAGTCGAGCGCCGCGATCGCCTCGAATTCGCGCCGCTGCTTGTGCAGCACGCGCGCGATCGCGCTGGGGTCGGACTGGCCGTAGCCGATGCTCAGGCTCTCGACGGTCTTGATCAGGTCCTCGTAGCGCGCCGAGCGGTCGAAGAGTCGAATGAAGGCCTCGCGCTGGGCGGGCGAGGTGACGCTCACGCGCAGCACATGCGCCGCGCCGTGGGTCTTCACGATGTACTCGGCGAGGGTCTCGAGCGATTGGCGATTCGCCTCGGTCTCGGGCAGCAGGTAGACACCCTCGCGCAGCACCGTGGTGCCGAGGGACTCCAAGGTGCGCAGCACGCGCATGCGCGTGGCCGGGTCGTCCGCGGGCATCGATGCGACGCACAGCAGCCAGTCGGCTGCGCCCGGCGAGGGTTCCACGCTCGCTTCCGGCGGCATTGCGGAAAAGTGTATCAGCTACACTATTTACCCATGGAATTTCCGCGCCCACCCCTCCTGCCGCCGCTTCTCGCCCTGGCGCTCGCCGCCGCGGCGCCGCTTGCCGTCGCCGAAGCGAGCTTCAGCGTGCGCCTGCTCACGCCGGAAACCGCGCTCAAGGCGGCGCAGGCGGCGCTGAAGAAGTGCCGCGATAGCGGCTTCCAGGTCACCATCGCGGTGGTCGACCGCATGGGCGTCACGCAGGTTCTGTTGCGCGACCGCTTCGCCGGCCCGCATACCACCGACATGGCGGCGGCGAAGGCCTACACCGCGGTGAGCTTCCGCACCAACACCAGCGAGCTCGCCGCCGCCACCCAGCCCGGGCAGCCGCAAAGCGGCATCCGCCACCGCCCGGGCGTCGCCGCGGTCGGCGGCGGCGTGATGATCGAGGCGGGCGGCTCGCTGCTCGGCGCCATCGGCGTCTCGGGTGCGCCCGGTGGGCGCGAGGACGACGTCTGCGCCGCGGCCGGCATCGCCGCCATCCGCGAGGACATCGAGCTTTGATGGAATAATCGGCTCATGAACGCGCGCTGGATCCGTCTTGGCAGTATGTGCATGGCCGACTTCGAGGCCGCTTGCGAGCAGCTCGCGCGGCCACAGGCGCCGCGTGCGCGCCCAATCGTGGCCTGGGCGCAGGCGCAGGACGCTTACCTTTTCGCCGTTATCGCGCCGCGCCGCGTGGCGCCGGGACGCCCGACGCGCTGGCTCTCGTGGGGGCTCGCGCCCGCGGTCGCCACCTACCGCCAATTCGGCGTGCCCGCCTACTTCCACGGCGACGGCGACGGCATCGCGCTGCACGGCCGGCGCATCGCCGCCGCGACGCTGCGCGAGATCGGCGAGTGCGTGGTGATCGGCGCGAGCTTCCTGGCGCGCTTTCCCGACGCCTGCCTTGCCACGCCTTCGAGCGAGCTGGAGCAGGCGTTCCGCCTGCGCCTGGAGGCGCAGCACGGCTGGCAGTTCGACACCTGCTGGCCGAGCGAGCGCGAGCGCGCCAGCCACCCGCTCGGCTACAGGCCGATTCTTTCGTAGACCGGGCGGATCTCGCGGCGGATCGCCGCGAACTGGGCGGCATAAACAAGCGCCGCGGCGAGCGCGATGCAGCCGCACACGGCGAGCGCGAGCGGCGGCCCGACGCGCTCGGCCGCCCAGCCGGTGGCGAGCGCGCCGATCGGCGCCACGCCGATGAAGGACATGACGTAGAGCGCGGCGACGCGCCCGCGCAGCTCGTCGGGAACGACGGTCTGCAGCACCGTGTTGGTCGAGGCCGCGGTCAGCATCAACCCCATGCCGACGAGGTAGAGCGCCGGCAGCGCGATCCAGAATGACTTGGCGAAGGCGAACGCAAGCAGCGCGGCCCCCGAAACCGCCGACATCCAGGCGATGAGGCGAAGCAGCCCGCGCACGCTCGGGCGCGTGGCGAGGTAGGCCATCCCCGAGACGGCGCCGAAGCCGGCGGCGCCGATGAGCAGGCCGAGGGTGCGCGAGTCGCCATGGAAGGCCTCGCGCGCGAACCACGGCATCAACGCCACATACGAGCCGACGCTCATGCTGGTCGCCGCGCACAGCAGGAGCGCGGCGCGAACCGGCAGGAAGCCCCACGCGTAGCGCGCGCCGGCAGCGAGCTCGCGCAACAGGCCTTCATCGGATGATTTTCTCTTCGAGGAAGAGGCAGCGATCCGCCAGAGCGCCGCGAGCAGGGCGAAGTAGGACAGCGCGTTGAGGCCGAAGCCCCAATGCTCGCCGAGCGTGGCGATGATCGCCCCGCCGAGCATCGGGCCGATGAAGCGGGCGCCGTTCATCAT
>JAQSVY010000184.1 GCA_029266935.1 Burkholderiales bacterium | reverse complement strand
GAGCGCGCCGCGCAGACCGGCATGGGCCGCTTCATGGCCCTCGCCGGCAAGAAGACCTACGAGGAGCTCCACGCCTGGTCGGTCGCCGAGTCCGAGGCGTTCTGGAACCTCGTCTGGGACACCTACGGCGTGAAAGGCGAGAAGGGCACGCGCACATTGATCGACGGGCATCTCATGCCCGGTGCCAGGTGGTTCCCCGACGGCAAGGTCAACTTCGCCGAGAACCTCCTGCGCCGGCGCGACAACACCGACGCCATGGTGTTCTGGGGCGAGGACCGCATCAAGCGCAAGCTCAGCCACAAGGCGCTCTACACGCTGGTTTCCCGCATCTCTCAAGCCCTCGCCGACGCCGGGGTAGGGCCGGGCGACCGCGTGGCGGGCTACCTGCCCAACCTCCCCGAGTCCGCTGCGGCGATGCTCGCGACGACGAGCCTCGGCGCCATCTGGTCGAGCTGCTCGCCCGACTTCGGCGTGCAGGGCGTGCTCGACCGCTTCGGCCAGATCAAGCCGAAAATCCTCTTCGTCGCCGACGGCTACCTCTACGGCGGCAAGGAATTCGACTCGCAGGAAAAGGCATCGCAGGTCCTCGCGAAGCTGCCGAGCGTCGAGGAGTGCGTGGTCATCGACTACCTCGGCGCGCCGGCGACGGCCGGCAGCTCGCTCTACGACTTCCTCGAGCCCTTCGACCCGGCGGAGATCGACTTCCGGCAGATGGGCTTCAACGACCCCCTCTACATCCTCTATTCCTCGGGCACCACCGGCGTGCCCAAGTGCATCGTCCACGGCATCGGCGGCACGCTGCTCCAGCACATCAAGGAGCAGCGCCTGCACAGCGACGTGCGCGCCGGCGATCGCCTGTTCTACTTCACGACGCTGGGCTGGATGATGTGGAACTGGCTCATCTCCGGCCTATCGTCGGAGGCGACGCTCCTCCTCTACGACGGCTCACCCTTCGTCGACCGCGGCAAGCTCCTCTTCGACTTCGCCGACGCCGAGGGCATGACCCACTTCGGCACCTCGGCCAAGTTCATCGACGCGCTCGCCAAGTCCGGCCTGAAACCGAAGCAGACCCACAAGCTCGAGCATATCCGCGGCGTCATCTCCACCGGCTCGCCGCTCCTGCCCGAAGGCTTCGACTACGTCTACGAGAACATGAAGAGCGACGTGTGCCTGTCCTCCATCTCCGGCGGTACCGACATCATCTCCTGCTTCGTCCTCGGCAACCCCGCCGGCCCCGTCTACCGCGGCGAGATCCAGGCCCTGGGCCTGGGCATGGACGTAAAGGTCTTCAACGAGCAAGGTTCGCCCGTGACCGGAGAAAAGGGCGAGCTGGTGTGCACCCGGCCATTCCCCTCCATGCCGCTTGGCTTCTGGAACGATCCCGACGGCGCGAAGTACCGAGCCGCCTACTTCCAGAAATACCCCAACGTCTGGCGCCACGGCGACTGGAGCGAGATCACCCCGCGCGGCGGCATGGTCATCTACGGTCGCTCCGACGCCGTGCTCAACCCCGGCGGCGTGCGCATCGGCACCGCCGAGATCTACCGCCAGGTCGAGACCCTGGACGAGATCGTCGAGGCGCTCGTCATCGGCCAGGACTGGGAGGGCGACGTGCGGGTCATCCTTTTCATCAAATTGAAAGAGGATGCGAAGCTGGACGACGCCTTGGTGAACAAGATCAAGCGGCGCATCCGCGACAACACGACGCCCCGCCACGTCCCCGCCAAGGTCCTGCAGGTCCTCGACATCCCGCGCACCAAGAGCGGCAAGATCGTCGAGCTCGCGGTGCGCGAGGTGGTGCACGGCCGGCCGGTGAAGAACCTCGAGGCGCTCGCCAACCCCGAGGCGCTCGCGTACTTCAAGAACCGCGGCGAGCTGCTGACCTAGTCAGGGATAGACCACGTTTTTGTCCGGGGGGCGCAAATGGCAGATCGGCCGATGTACCACGAGGAAAGCCGCAAGCTCCAGGACGCGTTCGACACTCGGCGGCTAGCCGACCGGTTGGCGGAGAAGCTGCTCCGCACCACCTTCGGCGACGAGGACCGCGCGTTCATCGAAAGCCAGCGCATGTTCTTCCTCGCCACCACGGACGCGGACGGCTATCCTGACTGCTCTTATAAGGGCGGTGATCCCGGATTCGTCCGCGTGCTCGACGAGCGGACGCTCGTCTTTCCGAGCTACGACGGGAACGGCATGTTCAAGAGCCTGGGCAACATCCGCGCGAATCCCGCGGTCGGGCTGCTCTTCCTCAGCTTCGAGGAGCCCAAGCGCCTGCGCGTGAACGGCACGGCAACGGTGAGCGCGCAAGACCTCACAATGAGCCTGTTCCCTGGCGCCCCGCTCCTGGTGCGCGTGACGCCGCACCACATCTTCCCCAACTGCCCGCGCTACATCCCGAAAATGCAGATGCTCGAGGCATCGCCGTATGTTCCGCGGGCCGGGTGCGAGACGCCCATCCCGAACTGGAAGAAGCGGCCGCACTTCCGCGAAGTCCTTCCGGCCGGCGACCCCGCCCGCAACGAAGGCGGGGACGCTTGAGGGGGCGCCAACAGATCAAGGTCCTGATGTTCGACCAGTACGGGACCATCGTCGACATGCAGAAGGGGCTGACCGAGTCGGTCACGCCTTTCCTGAAGAACAAGGGCTGGAGCGGCGAGCCGAACAGCTTAGTCACGTGGTGGCGGCGCACGCACTTCGAGAACTCGATGATCGACGCCTTGTGCGACCGCGGGCATACCTCGTACCGCGAGATCGGGCAGCGCGCCGTCTCCCACGTCATGGACCGCTGCGGGATCGCTCACACCCGAGACGAGGTGCGCTGGCTCGTCGCCGAGATCGAGAAGCTCAAGCCGTTCCCGGACGTCGTGGCGGCGCTCGAGAGGCTCCGCGCCGCGGGGTACAAGCTCGCGATCCTCTCGAACGGGGATCGCGACATGCTGGAGGCCGCCGGGCCGCATATCGACTTCCGCTTCGATCACGTCATCTCGGTGCAGGAAGCCGGTACCTTCAAGCCGCACTGGAGGACCTACGCCAAGGCCGCGGAGATCGTCGGCGAGGGCCCTTCCAGCATCCTTTTCGTCGCCAACCATGCCTTCGACTGCATCGGCGCCAAGTCCTTCGGCATGCGCACCGCGTTCATCGACCGGCGCAAACGGCCGTTCGGGCACACGCCGCACCAGCCCGATCTCGTCGTCGCCGATTTCTCCGCGCTCGCCGCGGCGCTCGCCTAGCGCCGGTGCGGGGTCTTCTGAGACGTGCGATGGCATCCCGGGAGGCGTGCGCATGACCGAAGCAGCATCATCGAGATCTGTTAATTCGGGAGTCGGAATGATGAAGAGTGAAGCCAGGCCCCGCGTGTACGACATTCTTGCGCAGGCCTTCGGGCAGGAAGGCGTGCGAGCCTGCTTCGCGCTCCTTGGGGATGCGAACATGAACTGGGCGGCGCGGCTGTCCGCGCTGGGATGCCGCATGGTGTATGTCAGGCATGAGCACTGCGCACTCGCGGCGGCCATGGCGTACGCGCGAAAGAGCGGGGAGGTCGGCGTGGCAACGGTTACGTGCGGGCCCGGCGTGACGCAACTGATTACGGCGCTACCCGCGGCCGTGCGCGCTCACCTGCCGCTGGTCGTGTTCGCCGGAGAAGCACCGCTGAAAAGCGGTTGGTACAACCAGGAGATCGATCAGGCGCCCCTCATCACTGCGACGGGTGCCGCGTATCACCGATTGCACATGCCGCAACGCATGCCTGTGGCAATACGCGATGCATTCCTGCAGGCGCGCCGCGAACGCCGACCCATGGTGCTCGGCATTCCGTTCGATCTGCAGAACCGGCCCTGGGACGGGCCGGCGGATCTGCCCCGGCCCTCGCGCGAGTTGTTGCCGCGCGCTTCGCCGATGCCGCCGCATTCCGATGACGTGGCCAAGGCCGCGCAACTGGTCGCCGGCGCCGAACGGGTCGTCGTGCTTGCCGGTCTGGGTGCGGTCGAAGCCGGGGCGGGCGCCGCTTGCCGCGCGTTGGCCGCCAGGACAGGAGGACTGCTGTCGACGACGCTTCCCGCGAGAGGGCTGTTCCACGACGATCCTTTTTGCATCGGCATCTCGGGCAGCTTCACGCCCGAGGTCGGCCTCGAGTACCTGGCGCAGGCCGACCTCGTCATCG
>JAQSVY010000183.1 GCA_029266935.1 Burkholderiales bacterium | reverse complement strand
CCAGCAGGCCGACGGCACGACCAGCCGCGAATACGGCGGCACGGGCCTCGGGCTGTCGATCAGCCGCGAGCTCGCCCGCCTGCTGGGCGGCGAGATCCGTGTGCACAGCGCGCCGGGTCACGGCAGCACCTTCACGCTCTACCTGCCGCTTGCCTACCGCCCGGGCCAGCACCAGCCGCGGCCCGGGGACGACGACACCGGACTCCGGGGGCCGCAGGTTGATCCCGCCGATGCGGGCGCGGCCGGGCCGCAGCAGCTGCGGGACACCGTTTCCGCGCCACCGCCCGCACCTTCCGGCGAGCTCGCCGGCAAGAAGGTGCTGGTGGTCGACGACGACATCCGCAACGTCTTCGCTCTCACCAGCGCGCTGGAAACCCACGGTATGCGCGTGGTGCATGCCGACAGCGGCAAGGAGGGCATCGAGCTGCTCAAGCGTACCCCCGGCATCGACGTGGTGCTGATGGACGTGATGATGCCGGGGCTCGATGGTCTGGACACGATGCGCATCGTGCGCCAGCTTGAGGGCTACCGGAACGTGCCGATCGTGGCGGTGACCGCCAAGGCGATGATGGGCGACCGCGAGAAGTGCATGGAAGCGGGCGCCAACGACTACATCGCCAAGCCGGTCAACGTCGACGAGCTGCTGGCGACGCTCGCCCGCGCCGCGCCGGCCCACGCTTGAGCATCGAAGGCGAATTCGACGCGCTGCTGGAGACGGTCGCGGGACTGGCCGCCGCCAACATCGTCATGGTGGAGACGCTGCACGAGCACGGCGTACTCGATAAGACGCACTTCGCCCACGCCTTCGCGCGCGCCCTCGACGGGCTCGCGCCCGAGCACCGCGGCGGCATGATCGAGCATGTGCTGCAGAACATGCGGGACCGCTGCATGAACCTGCAGCGCGAGGGTGGGAGCGACGTCCAGGCCTGGCTCGCGCGCCTGCTGGATCCTTGAGGTTCTCGGTCGAGCCACGCGCGGGCTACCTGATGGCCCGGCTTTCCGGACGCGACACCGCGGAGGAGATGCGCACGTTCCTGCGAGCGGTCCACCAGGCCTGCCGCCGGCACGACTGCCCGCGCGTGCTCATGTCCATCAGCGCTTCGCGCGCGGTCTTCAAGCCGGAGGACTACGGCCTGTCGGGGGAAAGGCAGGGGGGAAGGCGGGGCTACGCGAGCGAGCTCGCCACGCCGGCCTGCCGCATCGCCCTGGTGGGCGACACCCCGGAGCTCAACGCCGCGCACGAGTACATCGAGCTCGTCGCGCGCCAGCAGGGGCTAGACGTGCGCGCGTTCCGCAGCGACGACGCTGCCGCTGGCTGGTTCGCCGCCGCTCCCGATCCGGGGCGGCGCTACAAGTTCACGCGCACCGTCCTGCAGGGCGCTCCGCAGGACGCCGGTATCTACGCGCTCTGGGACGAGGACGAGCTCATCTACTACGGGCGAGCCGGGTCGATTCGCGCGCGGCTCCTGGAGCACTCTGAGCAGGGTCCGCCGGCGAGCCATTACAGCTGGGAGATCTGCGCCGATCCCGCCACGCGCGAGGCCGAGCTGCTGCGCGAGTTCCAGCGCATGTTCGGCCGCCTGCCCAGGGCAAACGTCGGATAAACCGGCCCGGGGCAACGCCGCTAGACGCCGCGCAGCCAGCTGGGCCGGCGGAACTCGCCGACCAGGGTCCCCGCCGCCGCTTCGCGGCCGTCGGCGTCGAAGATGATCTCGCGGTTACCCAGCGCCAGCGCGGCGCCGGCGATCAGCAGGCGCGTGCGCCCGTTCTCGCATTCGAACTGCAGGATCAACCCGGTCGCCGGGTCCTCGACGATCTGCTCTCGGATGGAGCATATATGGCCGTTGGGTTTGATTGGCATAGCCCTTACCTGCAACGGCCGTGCCATATTTCTTCGCCGTCGCCACGCAGTGACAAGAGAATGCGCCATGGCTATCTCCTTGCCGCGTCAGGGTTTCACTGCCTCGCGGCAGCGCGTGAGCGGGCGCCTTCCGCGCTACGCCGCATCGGCGTAGGATTGCTCCCGGACAGGGAAGGAGATCCATGTCGATCAACACCGGCAGCGTTCCTTTCACCGAGTCGCTCATCGCTGCGGCTCCCATCGCGGCGGGCGTGTTCGCGCTCTGGGAGAGCGGCGGCATCGTTTACTACGGCCAGTCGGACGAGATCCGGCGCGCGCTTGGCGAGCACCTGCGCGGACGCGCCTTCAGCGGCCGCCGCGTGAGCGGCTGCAGCTGGGAAGTCGCCGCCGACCCGCAGGGCCGCCACCGCGAGCTGCTGCGCGAATACACCACCGCGCACCGAGCCCTGCCGCTTTGGAACGACCCGCAGCGCCTGCCGACCGACTGAGCGTCTCTAGAGGTCTTGCTTGAGGACCCGGCGGATTACGTCCGCCAGGATATTCTTCGTATAGGGCTTGGTGACGTAGCCGTCGGCGCCGAGCACCAGCCCCTTGCCGATGTCGGCGGGCTCGTTCTTCGCCGTGAGCAGCACGATCGGCAGGGAGTTGAGCGACTGGTGGCGGCGCATCTTCGCCAGCACCTCGAAGCCGTCGCCGTCGGGCAGGTCGACGTCGAGCAGCAGCAGGTCGGGTGGCCCGTCGTCGAGCATCGCCTGCAGGAAGGCGTGCACCGAGCTCGCGACGCGCACCTTGTAGCCGGCCATGCTCACGCGCAGGTCGGCGAGCGCGAGCTGGTCGGGGTCGTCCTCGACGATGAGGATCGCCGTGTCGGCGGGCGGCTTCTGCGGCCCCTGGCGCTTGCGCACGCGGTCGGTGGCGAGGTAGGCGCCGGTGCGCGCGAGCGCCTCCCCGACGCTCTCCGCCTGGCGCAGCTCGATCTTGCCGACCGCGACAGTGTTGTCCGGGTGCGGCGTGATCTCGCCGAGCTCGCTTTCGGGCACCAGCTCGATCAGGCCGAGCTCGGCGAGTTCCGAGAGCCAGTCGTCGAGCACGTCGCGCGCATAGTGGGGCAGCAGACCCTGGATCACGCCGGCGTGGCCGTGGAAGGCTATCAGCCAGAGCAGGCGCCGGTAGTCCGAAGGAATGGCCACGTCCTCGCCCTCCCACGCTTCTTCGCCGGCCTGGGTCAGACGGTAGCTGCGCTCACTGTGCCCCATGTGGGATGCATGGTACTGGAAGAGGCTCGTCTCTATGGGCTACCTGAACAAGGTGCGCATCGGCTTGTCGCGGCTGCACGCGCCGCCGCGCGGGCGCCTCTCGGACCCCCTAAGGCTAGCGGGGCCGTCGATCCGACAAACGGTCTATACGCTCAGCGCCCAGCCGAGCAGGCCGATGCAAATGATCAGCCCGATGATGACGGCACCGACGCGGTCGCGACGCTCGGTGCGGCGATCCGCCGTATCGTCGAACCGCTGAGCGAGCATTGGATTCCATTCGTCCATCGCAGCAGCTTAGGCGCGCGCAAATGCGGCGACGCGCGGCTTACAAAGAATGACACGCGATAGCCTCAGCCTTCGAAAAATTGCTTCACCTTGTCGAACCAGCCGTTCGTGCGCGGGTTGTGGCGGGCGCTGTCCTGCTGGCTGATGGCCTCGAACTCGCGTAGCAGCTGGCGCTGGCGCTCGGTGAGGCTGACCGGCGTTTCCACGACGAGGTGGCAGAAAAGGTCGCCGGGGTACTGGCTGCGCACGCCCTTGATGCCCTTGCCGCGCAGGCGGAAGGTCTTGCCGGTCTGGCTTTCGGCCGGAACGCGAATCTTCGCCGAGCCGTCCAGGGTAGGGATGGAAATCTCGCCGCCCAGCGCCGCCGTGGAGATGGAGATCGGCATCTCGCAGTGCAGATCGTCGTGGTCGCGCGTGAAGACCTGGTGCGGCTTGATGTGCACCTGGACGTACAGGTCTCCCGGCGGCCCGCCGTTGACACCCGGCTCGCCTTCGCCCGAGAGACGCACGCGGTCGCCTTCGTCGACGCCCGCCGGGATCTTCACCGCGAGGGTCTTCTGCAGCTTCACCCGCCCGGTGCCGCTGCAGGCGGCGCAGGGGTTCGGGATCACGCTGCCGCTGCCGTGGCAGCGGGGGCAGGTCTGCGCGATGGAGAAGGGGCCTTGCGAGACGCGCACCTGTCCGGCGCCGCGGCACGAGGGGCAGGTGACCGCCTGCGAGCCGGCGCGCGCGCCGGTACCCTTGCAGATCTCGCACGGCGAC
>JAQSVY010000182.1 GCA_029266935.1 Burkholderiales bacterium | reverse complement strand
CAGCCACAGCTCGCGCCCCGAGGCGAGCTCGGTCGCCACCGCGCCGAAGGGCATGTCGAGCTCGGCGATGTCGGCGTCCCTGAACGTGTCGCGGAAGAGATTGAACAGGCGCTGGCCGCGGATGAGGCCGCCCGGGCGCCAGGTGAGGTCCATGAGGCGCACCACCGTGGTCCAGGCGAGGCTGGTGACCCATTTCTCCAGGCCCTCGAGCTGGCCCGCGGCGTAGGCGGCGGCGACCAGCGCGCCGATCGACGTGCCGCATACCATGTCGGGCTTCACTCCGCGCTCTTCCAGCGCGCGGATGGCGCCGATGTGCGCCCAGCCGCGGGCGCTGCCCGAGCCGAGCGCGAGGCCGATGAGAGGCTTGCGGTGCATGGGCGGCCTGGCGGGATCGAGGCCGAGGTCCTTCGTCACCGCCATCGCCTGCACCGCGAAGGCCTCGTTCGACTCGACGACGTCCATGTCGGCGGGCTTGAGCCCGGACTTCTCGAACACCCGCCGCACCGCCGGGATCGGCCCGAGGCCCATCAACTGCGGCTCCACGCCCGCATGGGCGTAAGCGACGAGGCGGGCCATCGGCTGCAGACTCGCTTTTTCCGCCGTCTTCTGCTCCATCAGCACGACCGCCGCGCCGGCGTCGTTGATACCCGAGGCGTTGGCCGCAGTGACGGTGCCGTCCTTCTTGAACACGGCCTTGAGCTTTGCCATGTTCTCCATGCTCGCGTCCTTGCGCACGTGCTCGTCGGTGGTGAACTGCTCGACGCCTTTTCGCGTCTTCAGCTCGATCGGAACGATCTGGCTCTTGAAGTACCCGCTCTCGACTGCACGCGATGCCTTTTTATGGGATTCCACTGCAAATTGGTCCTGCTGCCCGCGCGTGAAACCGTACTTCGCGGCGATGTTCTCGGCGGTGACGCCCATGTGGCCGTGGCCGAAGGGGTCGTGCAGCGCCCCGGTCATGGCGTCGACCGCTGCCGCATCGCCCATGCGCTGGCCCCAGCGGCCCGAGGGCAGGAAGTAGGCGGCGCGGCTCATGCTCTCGGCGCCGCCGGCAACAGCGATGTCGCAGTCGCCGAGCAGGATGTGCTGCGACGCGGAGACGAGTGCCTGCAGGCCCGAGCCGCACAGGCGGTTTACCGTCAGGCACGGCGTGCCGGGCGGCACGCCCGCCTCGATCGCCGCGACGCGCGAGAGGTACATGTCCTTGGCCTCGCCGTGAATGACGCTGCCCATCACCACGTGCCCGACGCTCGCCGGGTCGATCTTGGCGCGCCCCATCGCTTCCCTGATTGCGACGGCGCCAAGCTTGGTCGCCGGCAGGTCCTTCAGCCCCCCACCGTAATCGCCGATCGCGGTACGCGCGCCCGAAACCACCACCACGTGCCTTGTCATTCGAGTCTCCCGTGCAGATCGTGCTCGTCGGCCCGCTCGATGAGAACCTGCGCGAACTCGCCGGGCGTGCCGCCGACGAAGCGCACCAGACCGTCGATCTCCGGCGCATCGCCTTCCGAGCGCCCCACACCGGGCTCGTCGACGATGACACGCAGGGTCCTGCCGATCTTCGCTTGCAATCTGGAAGTGCTGATTTTCTCCTGTGCCGCCATGAAGCGCGCGCGCCGCTCCTCCTTCACCTCTTCCGGCACCGGATGCGGCAGATCATTCGCCGCCGCACCTTGCACGGGCGAGTAGGCGAAGCAGCCGACGCGATCCAGGTTCGCTTCTTCAAGGAAATCCAGCAACTCGGAAAACTCCGCTTCCGTCTCGCCCGGGAAGCCGACGATGAAGGTGCTGCGGATGGCGATCTGCGGGCATGCCTCGCGCCAGCGGTGGATGCGCTCGAGCACCCGTTCCGCGCTCGCCGGGCGCTTCATCAGGCGCAGGATGCGAGCGCTGGCGTGCTGGAAGGGCACGTCGAGGTAGGGAAGGATTTTGCCTTCGGCCATCAGCGGGACCACCTCGTCGACATGTTGGTACGGGTAGACGTAGTGCAGCCTCACCCACGCGCCCAGATCGCCCAGGGCCCGGCAAAGATCCACCATCCGCGTCTTGGTTGGCTTTCCCTTCACAAAACCTGTCCGATACTTCACATCGACGCCATAGGCGCTAGTGTCCTGCGAGATGACGAGAAGCTCCTTCACGCCGTTCTCGACCAGGCCCTCCGCCTCCCGCGTCACCTCGCCGATCGGCCGCGAGACGAGGTCGCCGCGCATCGAGGGGATGATGCAGAAGGTGCAACGGTGATTGCAGCCCTCGGAGATCTTCAGGTAGGCGTAGTGCGGTGGCGTGAGCCGGACGGGCACGAGATCGTTATAGGGGCCGTGCGGCCTGGGGAGATGCGCGTGCACCGCCTTCATCACGCCGGCCGTGTCGTGCGGCCCGGTAATAGCGAGCACCGATGAATGTACATTGGTGATGAGATCTTTCTGGACTCCAAGACATCCCGTCACGATGACGCGTCCGTTCTCGGCGAGCGCCTCGCCGATGGCGCCGAGCGACTCTTCGACCGCGGTATCGATGAAGCCGCAGGTGTTGACGATGACGAGGTCGGCGCCAGCGTAGCTGGGCGACGTGGCGTAGCCCTCGGCGCGCAGCTGCGTGAGGATGCGCTGCGCGTCGACGAGCGCCTTGGGACAGCCGAGCGAGACGAAACCGACCTTCGGAGCGGCGCCGTGCGCCTGAACGTCAGGGCTACGTCTTGTCGGGCTCGTTCTTGTTGCCCTGGCCAGCGGGGAAACCGGGGAAGGTGAGGCCGGAGAACATGCTGCGCGCCTGGGTCTGCATCTGCTCCTGGAACTGCGCGAACATTTTCTGGCTCTGCTCCATGTACGCCTGCATCAGGCTCTGCATCGCCGGCCCCTGCAGGTTCATGAACTGCGACCAAAGCTCCTGCGAGGCGCGTGAGTTGTCGCCGACCATGCGGCTCGACTGGTCCTGCAGCGCCTTCTGGATGTCCTGGAAGGCGCGGATGTTGCGCTCGAGGTAGGAGCCCATCATGCCCTGCATGGCGTTGCCGTAGGAGCGGATGAGCTGCGAGAGGAGGTCGGACGTGAACATCGGCATGCCGCCCGATTCCTCCTCGAGGATGATCTGCAGCAGGATCTGGCGCGTCAGGTCGTCGCCGCTCTTGGCGTCGACTACCTGGAACTCCTCCTGCTTGAGCACCATCTGCTTCACGTCGGCGAGCGTGATGTAGCTCGACGTCTTCGTGTCGTAGAGGCGGCGGTTGGGGTACTTCTTGATCAGCCGCAGCTGGTTCTCGGTGCGGGAACCGGCGGATTTTGATTCAGGGAGCGCCACGAGACTAGTCTACTCCTTAATACATGTGCTGGCCGCCATTGATGGAGATGTTGGCGCCAGTGACGAAGGCCGCCTCCTCGGAGCACAGGTAGATGATGAGGCCCGCGACCTCGTCGGGCTTGCCCAGGCGCCCGACGGGGATCTGCGGCAGGATCTTGGAGTCGAGGATCTCCTTGGGGATCGCGGTGACCATCTTGGTGCCGATGTAGCCCGGCGAGATGGTGTTGATGGTGACGCCCTTGCGCGCCACTTCGAGCGCCAGCGCCTTGGTAAAGCCGTGGATGCCGGCCTTGGCGGCGGAGTAGTTGGTCTGGCCGAACGCGCCCTTCTGCCCGTTCACCGAGGAGACGTTGATGACGCGGCCCCAGGTGCGCTCGACCATGCCGTCCATCACCTGCTTGGTCATGTTGAAGCAGGAGTCGAGGTTGGTGCGCATCACTGCGTCCCAGTCCGACTTGGTCATCTTCTTGAACGTCATGTCGCGCGTGATGCCGGCGTTGTTCACCAGGATGTCGATCGCCCCGCACTCGGCGGAGATCTGCGCGCACTTGCGCGCGCAGTCGTCGTAGTCGACAACGTCGACGGGGAAGGCCGCGAAGGAGTAGCCGCGCGATTTCATTTCCTCGAGCCAGGACTTGAACTTGGCGTTCGACGGCGAGTAGGTGACCACCACGCGGTAGCCCGCGTCCGCCATCTTCGTCGAGATCGTCTCGCCCAGGCCGCCCATACCGCCCGTGACGACTGCGATGCGCTGCTTGGCCATAGCCTCCTCCTGCTTTTGCGCTTTTGCTGCCCGCGGGGAGGGGGCAGTCTACATCATGTGCATTCCGCCGTTGACCGAGATGTTGGCGCCGGTGATGTAGCCGGCCTCCTCGGAGGCGAGGAACGCCACCACCGCGGCGATCTCCTGGGGCTTCGCGAGCCGCCCCATGGGGATCGAGGCGACGATCTGGTCGCGCACCTCCTTGCGGATCGCCATGACCATGTCGGTTTCGACGTAGCCGGGCGACACGGTATTGACGGTGACGCCCTTCCTGACCACCTCCTGCGCCAGCGCCTTGGAGAACCCGGCCATGCCGGCCTTCGCCGCGGAGTAGTTCGTCTGGCCGAACTGGCCCTTGATTGCGTTCACCGAGGAGATGTTGATGATGCGGCCCCAGGCGCGCTCGACCATGCCGTCGATCACCTGGCGCGTGACGTTGAACACGCTGTTCAGGTTGGTGTTGATCACCGCCATCCAGTCCTGCTCGGTCATGCGCTT
>JAQSVY010000003.1 GCA_029266935.1 Burkholderiales bacterium | reverse complement strand
CATCTTCTGCATCTGCTCGAACTGGTTGAGCAGCTGGTTCACCGCCTGCACCGGCACGCCGGCGCCGGCGGCGATGCGCCGCTTGCGCGAGGCCTTGAGCAGCGCGGGATTGGCGCGCTCCTGGGGCGTCATGGCATTGATGATGCCCTCGATGCGGCGCAACTGCTTGTCGTCCTGCAGCTTCGCCGGATCGATCTGGCCGGCGAGCTGCGCGGGGAGCTTGTCGAGCAGCGATGCCACGCCGCCCATCTTCTTCATCTGCCCGAGCTGCTGCTTGAAGTCCTCGAGGTCGAAGCCCTTGCCCTTCTTCACCTTCTCGGCGACGCGCTTGGCCTCCTCGAGGTCGATCTTCGCGTGCGCCTCCTCCACGAGCGACAGGATGTCGCCCATGCCGAGGATGCGCGCCGCCATGCGCTCCGGGTAGAACGGCTCCAGACCGGTCAGCTTCTCGCCGACGCCGGCGAACTTGACCGGCTTACCGGTGACGTGACGAACCGAGAGCGCCGCGCCACCGCGGGCGTCGCCGTCGAGCTTGGTCAGGATCACGCCGGTGAGCGGCAGACGCTCGTTGAACGCGCGCGCGACGTTGACGGCGTCCTGGCCCTGCATGGCGTCGACGATGAAGAGCGTTTCGACCGGCTTCAGCAGCGCGTGCAGCTCGGCGATCTCGCGCATCATCTGCTCGTCGATCGCGAGGCGGCCCGCGGTATCGACGATCAGCACGTCGCAGTAGTGCGTGCGCGCATACTCGAGCGCACGCGCGGCAATCGCCAATGGCGCTTCGTTGATTCTAGATTCGATGAAATCCGCCTCGGCCTGCGCCGCCACCGTCTTGAGCTGCTCGATGGCCGCGGGGCGGTACACGTCGCAGGACACGAGCGCGACGCGCTTCTTCGCGCCTTTCAGGTGCAAGGCAAGCTTGCCGCAGGTGGTCGTCTTGCCCGAGCCCTGCAGTCCCGCCATCAGGAGGACCGCCGGCGGCTGCGTGGCGAGGTCGAGCGCGACGTTCGCCTCGCCCATTAGCTGCGCGAGCTCGCGGTGCACCACGCCGACCAGCGCCTGGCCGGGCGTCAGGCTGCCCACCACCTCCTCGCCGAGCGCCTTCACGCGCACCGCGTCGATGAGGGGAAGTGCCGGACATTGTAATTCACGCCGCTGCCTCGGCCATGTATCTGGGGCTGGCGTGGCATTTCTGGAACACGCGCTGGCGGCGCCGCGAAGCGGCCACGACGCCCGGTCTGCGGGCATGGGAGCGCGCCGCGATGCTGGTGCCGCTCGGCTTGCACGGCTGGCTGCTCTATGCCGCCCTGTTCGGCACCTCCCAGCTGCGCTTCGGTTTCGCCCAGGCGCTCTCGGTCATGATGTTCCTCGGCGTGGCGCTCTACTGGGTGGAGAGCCTGTTCTACAGCCTCGAGGGCATGGAGCCGTTGGTGATGCCGCTCGCCGCCGCTGCCGTGCCGTTGCCGGCGCTCTTTCCCGGGCTCGCTTCGAGCGCCGTGTACGCGCAGGCCACCGGCTTCCGCCTGCACCTCGCGCTCGCGATGGTCGCCTACAGCCTGTTCGTCATCGCGCTACTGCACGCGACGCTGATGGCGGTGGCCGAGCGCCAGCTGCATCGCAAGAGCGGCTTCGCGCTCGCCGGCCTGCCGCCGCTGCTCACGCTGGAGAGGCTGCTCTTCCGCGTCATCGCCGCGGCCTTCGTCTTCCTCACGCTCACGCTCGCCACCGGCATCGTCTTCTCGGAGACGCTGTTCGGCCGCGCTCTGCCGCTAGACCACAAGACCGTGTTCGCGGTGTTGTCGTGGCTCGCGTTCGGATCGCTGCTGGCGGGACGCTGGCTCTACGGCTGGCGCGGGCGCACGGCGCTGCGCTGGACCCTCACCGGGTTCGTGATGCTGCTGTTCGCGTACGTCGGCAGCCGCTTCGTGCTCGAAGTCCTGCTCCACCGCGGCTGATGGAAGAGCTGACCCTCGGCAGGATGATCGGGGCGCTGGTGGTGTTGCTCGTCGCTTCGGGCTTCTTCTCTATCGCCGAGACGAGCATGATGGCGATCAACCGCTACCGGCTCAGGCACATGGCGGCCCAAGGTCATGGCGGCGCGCAGCGCGTCGAGCAGCTCCTCAAGCGCACCGACAAGCTGCTGGGCGCTATCCTGATCGGCAACAACCTCATCAACGCGGCCGCGGCGACGCTTGCCAGCCTGATCGCCGTCGAACTATTCGGACAGGGTAAACTGGCGTACGCCGTCAGCACGCTTGCGATCTCGTTCCTGATCATCGTTTTCGCCGAGATCACGCCCAAGGTGGTCGGCGCCACCTATCCGGAGCGCATTGCGCCCGTGATCGCCTATGTCCTGCGACCGTTCCAGTGGCTGGTGCAGCCCGGCGTCTGGTTCGTCAACCTGTTCGTGCGCCCGCTTCTGCTGCTGGTCGGCATCCGGCCGGGAGAGCAGACCGAGGTGCAAAAGCTCTCCCCCGAGGAGATACGCACCCTGGTGCTGGAATCCTCGAGCTTCATGCCGAAGAAGCATTTCTCCATCCTCATGAATCTCTTCGAGTTGGGCGACATCACCGTGCAGGACATCATGATTCCGCGCGCGCGGATCGAGTCGGTGACGCTGGAGGACGGCCTCGAGAAAGTGTCCCATGAGCTCGCCACCAGCCACCACATGCGCCTGCCGGTGTTCCGCAACCACGAGGGCGAGGTGGCCGGGGTGCTGCACCTGCGCCGCATCCTCGGCCCCCTGCACGCCAGCATGCTGAGCGAGGCGACGATCCAGGAAGTGCTGGACGAGCCCTATTACGTGCCGGCGTCGACCACCGTGCTGACGCAGCTGCAGTACTTCCAGGAGAACCGCGAGCGCATCGCGCTAGTGGTGGACGAGTACGGCGAGCTAATGGGCCTGGTCACGCTCGAGGACATCATCGAGGAGATCATCGGCAAGTTCACGACCACGCTGCCGGCGGCCACGCCGCTGGCATGGGACGAGGAAGGCAGCGCCAGCGCAGAGGGTGCGATGCCGGTGCGCGAGGTGAATCGCGCACTCGGCCTCTCGCTTCCCACCGACGGCCCAAAGACCCTCAACGGCCTGATCGTCGAGCACCTGCAGGATATCCCGGAAGCCGACGTTTCCATCAAGATCGGCAACGTGCCTATGGAAATCGTGCACGCTCAGGGCCGCACCATCAAAACCGTGCGTATCTTCCGACCTGTCGAGCCGATCGAAAATCCAGAGCCCTCAGGGGCTTAGGACGAGGTTTTCACCCTTTACAAACGCCTCCCCCGCGGGCATCATCGCGCCGATAGGGAGGGACGCATGGCAACCGCAGCAGCGGCCGTCAAGGGGCCGAAGCAAGCAACCTACGCCTGGGAAGGCAAGGACAAGGCCGGCAAGATCCTCCGCGGCGAGATGCGCGCGGGAGGGGAGTCAGTTGTAAACGCGACGTTGCGACGCCAGGGCATCCTGGTCACGAAGGTCAAGAAGCAGCGCGTTGGCCGCGCCGGCAAGGTCACCGACAAGGACATCACGCTGTTCACGCGCCAACTCGCCACGATGATGAAGGCCGGGGTGCCGCTGCTGCAGTCCTTCGACATCGTCTCCAAGGGCGCCTCCAACCCGGCGGTGGTCAAGCTGCTGATCGAGATCAAGACCGACGTCGAGACCGGCTCGGCGCTCGCCGCCGCGTTCCGCAAGCACCCGCTGCACTTCGACGCGCTCTTCTGCAACCTGGTGCAGGCCGGCGAGCAAGCCGGTATTCTCGAGAGCCTGCTCGACCGCCTGGCCACCTACAAGGAAAAGATCCAAGCCATCAAGTCGAAGATCAAGGGCGCACTCTTCTATCCGATCGCGATCATCGCGGTGGCCTTCATCATCACGGCGGTGATCATGATCTTCGTCATCCCGGCGTTCAAGGAGGTATTCACCAACTTCGGCGCCGACCTGCCGGCGCCGACGCTGGTGGTCATGGCGATCTCCGATTGGTTCGTCGCGAACTGGTACATCATCTTCCCGGCGATCGGCATCGCGATCTACGGCTTCCTCGAGGCGTGGAAGCGCTCGCGCCCGGTGCAGATCTTCATGGACCGGCTGATGCTGCGCCTGCCGGTGTTCGGCGACCTTGTGCGAAAGTCGACCATCGCGCGCTGGACGCGCACCTGCTCGACCATGTTTGCCGCGGGTGTGCCTCTGGTGGAGGCGCTCGACTCGGTCGGCGGCGCCTCGGGGAACTACGTCTACCAGGCGGCCACCAAACAGATCCAGTCAGAGGTGCAGACCGGCACGGCGCTCACCGTGGCGATGCAGAATGCCAACGTGTTTCCCAGCATGGTGGTCCAGATGGTGTCGATCGGCGAGGAGACTGGCGCCCTCGACTCGATGCTGAGCAAGGTGGCCGACTTTTACGAGGCCGAGGTCGATGACGCCGTGGAGGCGCTCTCCTCCCTGATGGAGCCGATGATCATGGTCGTGCTGGGCACCCTGATCGGCGGCATGGTGATCGCCATGTACTTGCCCATCTTCAAGCTCGGCGGGGTCGTCTGAGGTGACGTCGCTCGGCTGGCTTCTCCAGCCAGCCGTCTTCCCGTGGGCCGCGCTGGCGATAGGCCTGTGCGTCGGCTCGTTCCTCAACGTGGTCATCCACCGGCTGCCGCGCATGATGGAGCGCGAGTGGCGCGCTGAGTGCGCCGCCCTTGCCGGCCAAGGACCGCCCGCGCTCGAGCCCTACAGCCTCGTCTCCCCGCGCTCCAGCTGCCCGGCGTGCGGGCATCGCATCCGGGCGCTGGAGAACGTCCCGCTGATAAGCTACCTCTGGCTGCGCGGCCGCTGTGCCGCGTGCCGCGCCCGCATCGGCCTGAAGTACCCCCTCGTCGAGCTCCTCGCCGCCGTCGGCGCCGCCTATTCGGCATCGCACTTCGGCCCCACGCTCGCTGCCGCCGGCGCGGCGCTCTTCGTCTGGTTCACCATTGCCCTCGCCTTCATTGACCAAGAGACCGGGCTCCTGCCGGACGACCTCACGCTCCTGCTGCTCTGGAGCGGGCTGGTCCTCAACCTCGGCACTGCGTTCGTACCCCTGCGCGACGCCGTGCTGGGCGCCGTCGCCGGCTACCTGTCGCTGTGGATGGTGTATTGGGGCTACAAGCTCGCGACCGGCAAGGAGGGCATGGGCTACGGGGACTTCAAGATGAATGCCGCGGTCGGCGCGTTCCTCGGCTGGAAGATACTGCCGCTCGTGATCCTGCTTTCGTCCTTCGTCGGCCTCGCCTTCGGCGCCGTGCAGATGTTCGCCGCGCGCGGCCGCTGGGACGCCGGTTTTCGGTTCCATTTCGGGCCTTACCTCGCGATCGCCGGAATCGTCGCGCTCTACTGGGGGGAGCCCATCGTGCGCTGGTATGGCGAGCGGATGTGAGCGCGCAGCGGCCCTACGTGGTGGGCCTCACTGGCGGCATCGGCAGCGGCAAGAGCGCAGCCGCGGACGAATTCGCACGTCTGGGCGCGACGGTGGTGGACACGGATCTCATCGCGCATCGGCTCACCGGGCCCGGAGGCGCCGCGCTTGCAGCGATCCAGCGCCTGTTCGGGGATGCGTTCGTCCTTCCCTCGGGCGCCATGGACCGCAAGCGCATGCGCGAGCGCGTGTTCGCGGACACCGCGGCCAGGAAGTGCCTCGAGGGCGTGCTCCATCCCATGATCCGCGACGAGTCGGAGCGACAGATCGCGACAGCAGGCGGGCCGTACGTCGTGCACGTCGTACCGCTCCTCGTCGAATCCGGCCACTACCGGCGCCGTGTCGACCGCATCCTGGTCGTGGACTGCCCGGAGGCGACCCAGTTCGCGCGCGTGCGCGCGCGCAGCGGCCTCTCGGCCGATGAGGCACAGGCCATCGTGCGGTCCCAAGCGTCGCGCGCGGAGCGCCTGGCTGCCGCGGACGACGTCATCGACAACGACGGTACGCTCGAGGACCTGCACAAACAGGTCGCCGTGCTGCACGCCAAATACGCCGCAATGGCCGAAAACGCGAGGCGTTAAGTTGTGCTGCGACCCCAAATCGCTCAGAATCCGCCAAACTTTTTGCTTCGGACCGGCGCGAGCGCGTCCGTGATCACCTACGAATATCCGCTCAACGAGCGCATCCGCACTCTGCTGCGGCTGGAAGACCTGTTCGAGCGCTCACGGCACTTCATCGCGCGCTCCGACCCGCACGACCATCACATGGCGCTGCTCACTCTGTTCGAGATCCTCGAAGTCTCGAGCCGCGCCGACCTGAAATCCGACCTGCTGCAGGAGCTCGAGCGCCAGAAGCAGGTACTGCTTTCCTTCAAGAACAACCCCGAGATTGCCGAAGACGCGCTCTCGGGCGTGCTGCGCGACATCGAGCAGGCCTCGCAGGCGCTATTCTCCATGACGGGCAAGATCGGCCAGTACCTGCGCGAAAACGACTGGCTGATGTCGATCAAGCAGCGCACCGGCATACCGGGCGGCGCCTGCGAGTTCGACCTGCCCTCCTACCACTACTGGCTGCACCGCCCCGCCGATGAGCGTACCGGCCAGCTCGCCGCATGGACCGGGCCGCTCTACCCGCTACGTGACGGCTCGTCGATCATCCTGCGGATCCTGCGCGAATCGGGCCGTCCGCAGGCGCTTGCGGCCCCCCAGGGCATGTTCCAGCAGATGCTCGGCGGCAAGACCGCGCAGATGCTGCGCCTGCGGCTCGATCCGTCCATGCCCTGCGTTCCAGAGATCAGCGCCAACAAGTACGTTCTCAACATCCGCTTCGTCGCGCAGAACGCCGAGGACCCGCGGCCGCGCACGGCCGACTGGGACGTGGGATTCGAACTGACGTTTTGCAACCTGTAACGACCGTCGCCTGCCCGCGCTGCGGCGCGCCGGCCGCGGTTTCCCCGGAGAACCGCTGGCGGCCCTTCTGCAGCGAGCGCTGCCGCCTGATCGATCTGGGCACCTGGGCCGCGGAAAATTACCGCGTGGCCGGCGAGGAGCAGGAAATCCCCGACGAGCCTACGCCCAAGCCGCCCGGATCATAGCGATGCCGTGCGCGCCGGCGCGCCAGGCCTTCCAGCGATCAGCCGACGAAAGGCCGCCGATCGCGTAGACCGGGATGCTCGAGTCCGCCGCCAAGCCGGCGAAGCGATCCCAGCCGATGGCCGCCTTGTCACGGACCGGACCGACCACGGCAAAGTCGAGTTCCAGCTGCATGGCGCGCTCTAGCTCCGCCCGGGTATGGCAGGAAGCTGCGGCGAGGCCCTCCTTCGGCTTTCCCTGCAGGTGCATCAGTTCGGCCGCAGTGAAGTGGATGCCGTCGGCGCCGGCAAATGGCGCCTTCGTTAGTACCTTGCACCCGTACCGGTGCGCCAGGCCGATCGCCTGCCCGGTGAATAACCGGCGGCTTTCATCCTCCATCTCGGGCTCGCGTACCTGCAGCAGCTTCAGGCCGCGTTCGAGGGCGCGCTCGAGCCGCCTGAGCATCTCGGCAGTGCCAAGCTCCGCGGCGCAGGTGATGGCGTACTCTCCCGGCAAGGCGAGCGAGGCCAGTACGGGCACGTTCGCCGGCAGCATCGGCGCGAGCATCGGTGCATCGACGGCCTGCCAGGCAATGGCCTGGTCCTCGCGTGGATGAGGCTCGTGCTTCCAGGACAGAACCCGGTAGAACTGTAGGCGCACCGTTCCGTGCGGATAGGTGAATACGCGCGTCAGCCACGGATAGGCCTCGGCGATGTCGATGCCGAGCTCTTCGTCGAGTTCCCGCGCCAGCGCCTGCGCCGGAGGCTCGCCCGGCCCCACCTTGCCGCCGGGGAATTCCCAGTAGCCGGCGTAGACCTTGTCGGCGGGACGCTGCGCGAGGAGAAAGGAGCCGTCGGCGCGCAACAGCACCCCGGCCGCAACTTCGATCACGTGGCGCGACTACTTCTTCCTGGCGTGCCGGCCCGCCCAGTCGCGGGCGAACTGGTAGGCCACACGACCGCTGCGCGATCCGCGCTGCAGCGACCATTGCAGCGCCTCCTCCTTCGACTTGACGTCGGCCGCCGCGCCCAACTGCTTGAGCCAGTGCGCCACGATGTCGAGGTACTCGTCCTGGTCGAAGGGATAGAAGGTGATCCACAGCCCGAAGCGCTCGGAAAGCGAGATCTTTTCCTCTACCGTCTCGCCGGGATGGATCTCCTCGCCGATGTACTTGGTCTCGAGGTTCTCGGCCATGTACTCTGGCATCAGGTGGCGGCGGTTCGAAGTGGCGTAGATGAGCAGGTTCTCCGAGGTGGTCGAGACCGATCCGTCCAGCGCCACTTTCAGCGCGATGTACCCGTCCTCGGCGCCGTGAAAGCTCAGGTCGTCGCAGAAAAGCAGGAAGCGCTCCTCGCGCCGCGCCACCTGGTCGACGATATGCGCCAGATCGACGAGGTCGTTCTTCTCCACCTCGATCAGGCGCAGCCCCTGTCTGGCGTACTTGTTGAGCAGTCCCTTGATGATCGAGGACTTCCCGGTGCCGCGCGCTCCGGTGAGCAGCACGTTGTTCGCCGGCTTTCCCTCGAGGAACTGGCGCGTGTTCTGCTCAACCCGCTCGATCTGGCGGTCGATGCCGCGCAGGTCGGCGAGGCGGATGCGGTGCACCTGGCGCACCGGCTGCAGCCAGCCTGCCGTTGCACCTACTCCCGAGGTTGCGCGTCGGACACTGGAACGCCAGCGAAAGGCGATGCTTGCGGCCCAGTCGGTCGCCGGCGCCGGCGGCGGCAGCAGTTGGCCGAGTCGCTGCAGTATTTTTTCCAGCTCCTTGGACATTGCCTTTCTAGGTTCTGTACTCGGCGTTGATTTTCACGTAGTCGAACGACAGGTCGCAAGTCCAAAGCGTCGCGTCGGCCCGCCCGCGATTGAGGACCGCGCGCACCGTGAACTCCGGCTTGGCCATCGCGGCGATGGCCCGCTCCTCGCGGTAGGTCGCCGCGCGAGCGCCGCGCCGGGCGACCAGGACGCCGTCGAGGTAGAGATCGATCTTCGCGGTATCGACCTTCGCTCCCGAATGGCCGATAGCGGCGAGGATGCGGCCGAGGTTCGGGTCGGAGGCGAAGAATGCCGTCTTCACGAGAGGCGAATGCGCGATCGCATAGGCCACGCGCCGGCACTCCGCCACGCTGCTGCCGCGCTCGACGCTCACGGTAACGAACTTGGTCGCCCCTTCGCCGTCGCGCACGATCGCCTGCGCGAGGTCGCACGCGACGCCGGTGATGGCGTCTTCAAGGAGTACGAGGTCCTTCTTGCTGGCCGCCGGCCCCTTCCCGGTGGCGACCACAATCAGTGCATCGTTGGTCGAGGTCTCGCCATCGACCGTGATGCAGTTGAAGGAGCGATCTACCGCGCGCCTAAGAATGCCCGCCAAGTTCCGCTTGGAAACTTCGGCATCGGTCGCGATGAAGCCGAGCATCGTCGCCATGTCGGGCCGGATCATTCCCGCCCCCTTGGCGATGCCGGTGACGCGGGCTTCGCCGTCCCCCAATTTCACTTTCCTGGAGAACGCCTTGGGAACGGTATCGGTAGTCATGATCGCTTCGGCCGCAGTCGCCCAATCGCAATCCTTGAGGACGGGAAGCGCGGCCACGATGCGCTCGGCCGGTAGCGGCTCCATGATGACCCCGGTCGAGAACGGCAGGACCTGATCGGCCCTGCAGCCCAGCTGCCGCGCAAGCGCCGCGCAAACCGCGCCGGCGCGCTTCAGCCCATCGGCGCCGGTGCCGGCGTTGGCGTTGCCCGTGTTGACGATCAGCGCTCGGACTTCATTGCGTATATTTTTTTTGCAAACCAGGACAGGAGCAGCGCAGAACCGGTTGCGCGTGAACACGCCGGCCACGGCCGCACCAGCGGCGAGCTTCATGACGAGAAGGTCCTTGCGGCCCGGTATCTTCACGCCGGCCATGCCGACGCCCAGCGCGACGCCGGGAATGGGATGCAATGACGAGAGATCGGGCGAAGGAAGGTTGACCGCCACGGTCGACTGCGTCAGTTCAGCTTGCCGTGGCAGTGCTTGTACTTCCTGCCCGAGCCGCAGGGGCAGGGATCGTTGCGGCCGACTTTCTGCGTGTGCCTGACCAAGGGCTGTGCTTTCTTCTTGGTCGCCGCCTCGGCAAGCGCCACGTCGCCGTTGCCGTAATCAGCCTCCGCCCCCCCCATACCGCCCAGGCTGGGATGCTGCGGCCTGACGTTCTCGACGTGCGACTCATCATCGGGCTTCACATCGTCCTTGCTGCGGATCTGCACCGCGGTAAGCGTCTTGATCACTTCCAGCTTCACCGCCTCGACCATCGCGCCAAAGAGCTCGAAGGCCTCTCGCTTGTACTCCTGCTTCGGGTTCTTCTGCGCGTAACCGCGTAGGTGGATTCCCTGGCGAAGGTGGTCGAGCGCAGCGAGGTGCTCGCGCCAGTGCGCGTCCAGGATCTGCAGCATGACATAGCGTTCGTACTGCCGGAACGAGTCCTCGGCGCCGGCCGGTATCTTCGCGCCGTAGGCCGCATCGGCGCTCGCGACGATGCGCTCGAGCACCTTCTCCTCGTCGAGCTCGGAGTCCTTGTCGAGCCAGGCGCGCACCGGGAGTTCGAGGGTGAACTCGGCCTTGAGCGTGTTCTCCAGCCCGACGATGTCCCACTGCTCCTCGACGCTCTCCGGCGGCAGATGCACCCGGAAAAGGTCGGCAAGCACTCCCGCTCGCAGATCGGCGATGCGCGCCGAGACGTCCATGGACTCGAGCAGCTCGTTGCGCAGCGCGTAGATGGTCTTGCGCTGGTCGTTGGCGACGTCATCGTACTCGAGCAGCTGCTTGCGGATGTCGAAGTTCCTCGCCTCGACCTTGCGCTGCGCGCTCTCGATGGAGCGCGTCACCATGGCGTGCTCGATCGCCTCGCCCTCAGGCATCTTCAGCATCACCATGATCCGATTGATGCGCTCGCCGGCGAAAATGCGCAGCAGCGTATCCTCCAGCGACATGTAGAAGCGCGAGCTGCCCGGATCGCCCTGGCGGCCCGAGCGGCCGCGCAGCTGGTTGTCGATGCGCCGGGACTCGTGCCGTTCGGTGCCGATGATGTGCAGCCCGCCCGCCTTCACCACCTGGTCGTGCAGTGCCTGCCACTCGCCGCGCAGCTTCTCGATACGTTGCTGTTTCTCGTCCGACGCCAGTTCTGGATCCGCTTCGACGAAGTCACATTGCTTCTCGACGTTGCCGCCGAGCACGATGTCGGTGCCGCGACCGGCCATGTTGGTGGCGATGGTGACCATCTTCGGTCGCCCGGCCTGGGCGACGATCTCGGCCTCGCGCGCGTGCTGCTTGGCGTTGAGCACCTGGTGCGGCAGTTTTTCCTTCTGCAGCAGCCCCGAAAGAAGCTCGGAGTTCTCGATCGACGTCGTCCCGACCAGCACCGGCTGCCCGCGCTCGTAGCTGTCGCGGATGTCCTTGATGACCGCGTGGAACTTCTCCTTGCCAGTGCGGTAGACCTGGTCTTGCCGGTCGATGCGCACCATCGGCTGGTGCGTAGGAACGACCACCGTCTCGAGGCCATAGATCTGCTGGAACTCGTAGGCCTCCGTGTCCGCCGTCCCGGTCATGCCGGCGAGCTTGCCGTACATGCGGAAGTAGTTCTGGAAAGTGATCGAGGCAAGGGTCTGGTTCTCGTTCTGGATCGACACGCCTTCCTTGGCCTCGACCGCCTGGTGCAATCCGTCGGACCAGCGCCGGCCTTGCATCAGCCGGCCGGTGAACTCATCGACGATGATCACCTCGCCGTTTTGCACGACGTAGTGCTGATCGCGGTGGAAGAGGTGATGCGCCCGCAGCGCCGCATAGAGGTGGTGCACCAGGTTGATGTAGGCCGGCTCGTAAAGGCTCGCGCCGACGGGAAGCAGGCCGATGCGTGAAAGGATCTCCTCAGCTTTCTCGTGCCCCGCCTCCGAAAGGACGATCTGGTGGTTCTTCTCGTCGACGAAGAAATCACCAGGCACCTCGGGGTCGCCCTGCTTGCGCTCCTGCTTCTGGCGGGTAAGCAAGGGCGGCACCTGGTTCATGCGCTGGTAGACGTCGGTCCGGTCCTCGGCCTGGCCAGAGATGATGAGTGGCGTGCGTGCCTCATCAATCAGGATCGAGTCGACTTCATCGACGATGGCGTAGTTCAGCCCGCGCTGGTAGCGCTCCTCGACGTGCATCGCCATGTTGTCGCGCAGATAGTCAAAGCCGAACTCGTTGTTGGTGCCGTACGTGATGTCCGCCGCGTAGGCCTTGCGCTTGTCCTCGGGGTCCATCTGCGGCAGGTTCACCCCGACACTGAGCCCCAGGAAGTTGAAGATCTTGCCCATCCATTCGGCGTCGCGCCTCGCCAAATAGTCGTTCACCGTAACGATGTGAACGCCCTTACCGGTGAGCGCATTGAGGTAAGCGGGCAGCGTCGCGACCAGCGTTTTCCCCTCGCCGGTCTTCATTTCCGCGATCTTGCCGTTGTGCAGCACCATGCCGCCGAGGAGCTGCACATCGAAGTGGCGCATGCGCAGGGTGCGCTTGGACGCTTCGCGCACCAACGCAAACGCCTCCGGAAGCAGCTCGTCGAGCGCCGCCCCTTCGGCGTGGCGCTTGCGCAGTTCCCCGGTCTTGGTGCGCAGCGCCTCGTCGGACAGCGCGGCAAGCCCGGATTCGAGCGCGTTGATGCTCTCGACGATGTGCGAGTACTGCTTGAGCAACCGCTGGTTGCGGCTTCCGAACACCCGCGCGGGGACGCGGATCACGGCTTCCAGGATCGTGCGCAGAATGGAGAGTATCTTTGCGAGCATGGGCGGGGCGGACGGCGTAGCCCGTCCAAGCCCCTGAAAAAACCCGTGATTTTATCCGGAAAAGCGGGGGGTTACTTGGCCCGTGCGACGGCCGGCTGCGATTTCGACACGAGGAACTTGGCGGGGTTCTGCGCCACCCCGCGGAAACGCACCTCGAAATGCAGGTGCGGCCCGGTCGAGCGCCCGGTGGATCCGGATTCCGCGATCTTGCGGCCACGGTGCACCACATCTCCCTCCCGGACGAGCAGCTTCGAGCAGTGGGCGTAGCGCGTCACGAGGTCATTGCCGTGGTCGATGTCAACCATGTACCCGTACTGCGGATGCCTGCCGGCGAACACCACCACGCCCCCGGCAGCCGCGACGATCGGCGACCCGAGATCGGCAAGGAAGTCGATACCTTCGTGCATCGCCCACTGCCCGGTAAACGGATCGACGCGGCGGCCGAAGCCCGAGGCGTTATACGGCGCGGCCACCGGCATCATGGTCGGCATCAGCCTCTTCTTCACCGCCTGCTCGAAGAGCTGCGCCTCGAGCACGCCGAGCATGTCGTTGCGATTCTCGACCTGGCGTGAAAGCAGCGTGAGCTTCTCGCTGAAGTCGGCAAGGGAGAGGTTCTGCGGCGGCATCAGCGTCGGCGCGGCGCCGCCGAGTCCGGGTACCTCGTTGAAGCGGAAGTCCTTGACGCCGGCGAGCGCGGAGAGGCGCTCGCCAAGGGCGTCGAGACGCGTCAGCTGCGCCTGCATCTCGCCGAGTTTCACGGCCATCGCGTTCAGGTTCTGCTGCACGAACGTGCGCGAACGCTCGGCTTCCGTCTGCCGGGCGGAAAGGACGAGCTGCTGCAGCGCCGGAAAGGGCACTTCGGCCGCGTAGCGCAGGGTGAGCCAGTGCAGCCCGGCCGTTGCGCCCACCACCAGGACGAGGGCGAACATCGCGCTACCGACGAGGTGGCGAAGGGACAGGCTGACCGACCTCGCCTTCGCCAGACGGTCGGAGATTAGGATAATCTGCAAGCAATCCCTTCCAAGTGCGCGATCCCATGCGATTACAAAAACTCGGCCGGGTCCTTTCAGCCGAGGGCGACCTCCAACCGGTGCTCGCAAAAGTCCTGGATCTGCGCGCACTGGCCGGGTTGGTTCAGGTTTTTATTCCCGCGGACCTCGCCCGACAGGTCCGCGTGGCCAACTACCGGGAGGGAGACGTCGTCCTAATCGCGGCAAATGCCGCAGCGGGCGCCAAACTCAGGCTCCTCGCCCCTGCCCTGAGCCAGTTCTTGTCCGAACGTCGCTGGCAGGTTAATTCAGTTTCCATCAAGGTGCAACCAAACGCCGCACGGCAAGCGGCTGGTGCGCCGCGGAAAACCGCGACTTTTTCCACACCTACGCTCGATTCTTTCCGGGCGCTGCACGACCGGATGGCGGCCTCGCCGGCGCGAGATGCGCTGGGTCGCCTGCTGCGCCGTCGCGGGCGAGCCTAGCCGTACTGGGTGAGCAGGCGCGTAACGCCCGCCGGGGCATCCTCGGCGCGGTCGAAACTGACGGTCTCGAGCGCTCCGGCATCGGCAAGCGCGGCCCGCAACAGCCGGTTGTTGAGCGCATGACCCGACTTGTGCGCGCTGAACGCACCGAGCAGCGGCTTGCCCAGCAGATAGAGATCGCCGACGGCATCGAGGAGCTTGTGCCGAATGAACTCGTCGGCGAAGCGCAAACCTTCGGCGTTTAGCACGCGGTACTCGTCGAGGACTACGGCGTTCTCGAGCCCGCCGCCGAGCGCGAGGCCACTCTCGCGCAGGTTCTCCACCTCGTGCATGAAGCCGAAGGTGCGGGCGCGCGCGATCTCTTTCAGGTAAGAGGTTTCGGCGAAGTCGACGGCAACCGCCTGCGTCGACTTCTCGATCACCGGGTGGCGAAAGTCGATGGAGAACGAGAGCCGGTAACCTTCATAGGGCTCGAGGCGCGCCCACTTGTCGCCTTCGGCGACCTCGACACGCCGGGTCACGCGCAGGAAGCGCTTCGGCGCGCCCTGCTGCTCGATGCCGGCCTGCTGGATGAGGAGCACGAAGGGAGAGGCGCTGCCATCCATGATCGGCAGCTCGGGCGCGTCGAGGTCGACGAACGCGTTGTCGATGCCGAGGCCGCCGAAAGCAGACATGAGGTGCTCGACGGTATGGACTTTGACGTCCGCCTTGACCAAGGTGGACGCGAGCCGCGCTTCGCCGACGAGCTCGGCCCGCGCCGGGATGTCGACCGGCAGGGCGAGGTCGATGCGCCGGAAGACGATGCCCGTGTCCACCGGCGCTGGGCGCAGCGTCATGCGCACCTTCTGGCCGGTGTGCAAGCCCACTCCGGAGGCGCGGATGAGAGACTTCAGCGTTCGCTGGCGCAGCATGGGAGCGGGATTCTACAAGCCGATTCTACAAGGCGAAGGCGAGGCGCCCCCCGGCAAGGGACGGGGCGCCTCGCGCCTTGCGATCGCTCCTAGTCGGCCTGCTTGCGCAGGAACGCCGGGATGTCGTACTTGTCGACGCCGCTTTGCTGCAGGGCCTCCACCGTGGAGGCGCGGTTTCGCCTGATCACCGCCGGCACCGAATCGAGCTGCTGGTAATCGACATGGCCCGGGCCGGGCAAGTTGTCCGTGCCGGTCTTCTGTCCGCTAGTGTTACTGAGGACCAGCTGGGGTTTTTGCTGGCGTGCCGCCGCCGCCATGCCGAGGCCTGTGGCCACGACGGTAACCCGCAGGTCGTCAGCGAGCCCGTCGTCGTAGACCCCGCCGTAGATGATGGTGGCGTCCTCAGCGGCGAAGGCGCGGATGATGTTCATCACCTCCTTCGTCTCGCGCAGCTTGAGGCTGGGTTTCGAGGCCGTGATGTTCACCAGCACGCCGCGCGCCCCCGCGAGGTTCACCCCCTCGAGGAGCGGGCAGGCGATCGCCTGCTCCGCCGCGATGCGCGCACGGTCGATGCCGCTCGCCATTGCCGAGCCCATCATCGCCATGCCCTGCTCCGACATCACGGTGCGCACGTCCTGGAAATCGACGTTGACGAGTCCGGGGTTGTTGATGATCTCCGCGATGCCGGCGACAGCGTTGTTAAGTACGTCGTCCGCGGCGCGGAAGGCGTCCTCCTGTGTAACATCCTCGCCCATCACCTCTTCGAGCTTGTCGTTGAGGATCACGATAAGCGAGTCGGTGTGGGGCACGAGCTCCTCGAGCCCCTGCTCGGCGACCTTCATGCGCTTCGAGCCCTCGAACGTGAACGGCTTGGTCACCACCGCCACGGTGAGGATGCCCAGCGAGCGCGCCACTTCCGCGATGACGGGCGCCGCGCCCGTTCCGGTGCCCCCGCCCATGCCCGCGGTGATGAACACCATGTGCGCGCCGGCCACGGCCTCCTCGATGCGCTCGCGGTCTGCCAGCGCCACTGTGCGCGCTTGTTCGGGCTTGGCGCCCGACCCGAGCCCGCTGCTGCCGAGCTGGATCTGGTTGCGCGCCCGGTTGCGCGACAGGACCTGGGCGTCGGTATTGACGGCGATGAACTCGACGCCTTCCACCCCCTGCTCGATCATGTGGTTGATGGCATTGCCGCCCGCGCCGCCCACGCCGATGACCCGGATGATCGGGCCGCTTACCTGGCTATCTACGATCTCGAACATTTTGTTGTCTCCTTGCCGGTTGAACCATCAGAAATTGCGCTGGAACCATTCCCTCATGCGCCCCACGACCGCCTTCACCGAGCCGCTCTGGCGCGAGAGCTTCCCGTGCTGCACCTGCGACATGCCTTCCATCAGCAACCCGACCGCGGTCGCGTAGCGCGGGGTGCGCACGACTTCCGCGAGCCCCCCGCCGTAGCGCGGCGCGCCCAGGCG
>JAQSVY010000181.1 GCA_029266935.1 Burkholderiales bacterium | reverse complement strand
ATGCCGCCGGCGATGCCGCACAGGTCGCCGACGAAGACGAGCAGCGGCAGCGCGGCGGTGAGCGCCGCCAGGCGCGGGATCACCAGCACCTGGATCGGGGACAGCCCGAGCGTGCGGATGGCATCGACCTCCTCCTGCACTTTCATCGCGCCGATCTGCGCGGTGAACGCCGCGCCCGAGCGCCCCGCCACCACCACCGCCACAAGGATCGGTGAGAGCTCGCGGCAGATGGCGAGCCCGACGCCGTCGACGACGAAGATGCCGGCGCCGTACTGACGCGCCTGCACCCCGAGCAGGTAGGCGACCACCACGCCGATGAGGAAGGTGACCAGGCTCACCACCGGGATCGCGTCCAGGCACACGTCTTCGAACTGCGACACCGTTTCGCGCGCGCGGAAGAGCTTCGGGCGGCGCAGGAGAGCGCCGAGCTCCACCGCGATGAGGCCGATGAAGGCGTTGTGCACCTTGATGAGCCGCCAGTCCTGGATCGCCGCGATGCCCAGGCGGCTGAGCAGGCCGCGGTGCGTGGACTTCGCCGCGGAGGGAGGCGTGCGCATGCGGCTGCGCACCAGCCCGAGCAGCCGCTCCAGGCGCGGATCGAAGGCCCGCGTGCCGACCATGGCCTCGTCGCAGCCGCGCTCGGCGAGGTGGCGGCACAGGGTGAAAGCCGCCGCCGTGTCGAGCTCCCTGAGGCGGCTGCCGTCCAGCGTGAAGGCGCAGTTGCGCGGCAGCTGCAGCGACTCGAGCTCGGTCGAGATCGGGCGCAGGTCGCCGAGGCGCCAGGCGCCGTCGAGGTACAGGACGCTCGCGCCGTTCTCCATCTCGTGCCGGACCCACATGCGCGCAGATTATGCACGCAGGCGCCTTATGTCTTCAGGCGGTAACCCGTGCGGAAGATCCACCAGATGGCGGCAACGCACGCCGACAGGAACGCCAGCGTCATGGCGAGGCTCACCGCCACGTTGACGTCGGCGATCTCGTAGAAGCTCCAGCGGAAGGCGCTCACCAGGTACACCACCGGGTTGAAGAGCGTCACCGTCTGCCAGGCGGGCGGCAGCACGCTGATCGAGTAGAAGGTGCCGCCGAGGAAGGTGAGCGGCGTGATGACGAGCAGCGGCACGAACTGCAGCTGCTCGAAGCCCTCGGCCCAGATGCCGATGACGAAGCCGAGCATGCTGAAGGTAACCGCGGTGAGCACGAGGAAGACGATCATCCACGCCGGGTGCGCGATGCCCAGCGGCACGAACAGGCCCGCCGTGCGACACCGGCGCCGCGAGGATCTCGTACAGCGTGTTGGCGAAGCGCGGGAAGAAGATGCCGAAGGCGGCGTTGGTGACGCTCTGCGTGAGCAGCGTCAGCATCACCAGACCCGGCACGATGAAGGCGCCGTAGCTCACGCCCTCGATGTGCGCGATGCGCGAGCCGATTGCGGCACCGAAGACGACGAAGAAGAGCGAGGTCGTCACGACCGGCGCGACGATGCTCTGGAAGAGCGTGCGCCCGGTGCGCGCCATCTCGCTGCGGTAGATCGCGCGCACCGCGGGCCAGTTCATCGCCCCTGCCTCACCAGGTCGACGAAGATCTCTTCCAGCGAGCTTTGCGTGGTGTGCAGGTCCTTGAAACCGATGCCGGCGCGGTCGAGGTCCTTGAGCAGCCCCGGGATGCCGCTTTTCTCGGCTTGCGCGTCGTAGGTGTAGACAAGCTCTTTTCCGCCCGAAGCGATGCTGAGGCTATGCGCGCGCAATTCCGGCGGGATCCTCGTCAATGCATCGTGCAGGTGCAGGGTCAGCTGCTTTTTGCCCATCTTGTTCATAAGCGCGCTCGTGTCTTCGACGACGATGATCTCGCCCTTGTTGATCACCCCCACGCGATCGGCCATCAGCTCGGCCTCCTCGATGTAGTGCGTGGTGAGGATGATGGTGACGCCCGACTGGCGCAGCTTGCGCACCGCCTGCCACATGTCCTGGCGCAACTCCACGTCCACGCCCGCGGTCGGCTCGTCCAGGAACAGCACCTGCGGGTCGTGCGCGAGCGCCTTGGCGATCAGCACGCGGCGCTTCATGCCCCCCGACAGCGTCATGATCTTGTTGTCCTTCTTGTCCCAGAGCGAGAGGAGCTTCAGCACCTCCTCGATGCGCTTCGGGTCCTTGGGCCGGCCGTACAGGCCGCGGCTGAAGGCGATCGTCGCCCGGACGTTCTCGAAGGCATTGTTGGGCAGCTCCTGCGGCACCAGGCCGATCATGGCGCGAGCGGCGCGCCAGTCGCGCAGGATGTCGTGGCCGCCGACCGAGACGCGCCCGCCGCTCGGCGTGACGATGCCGCAGATGATGTTGATGAGGGTGGTCTTGCCGGCGCCGTTGGGGCCGAGCAGCGCGAAGATCTCGCCCCGGCGGATCTCCAGGTCGACGCGCTTCAAGGCCTGGAAGCCGCTGGCGTAGGTCTTGGAAAGCCCGGAGACGGAGATGATCGGCGGCAAGCGCCGCATTCTAAGCGGGGCTGCCCGCGTGGCGGGGCGCGTCCCGCAGCAGCCCGAGGATGACCGCGGCCATGGCTACGACCACCGCCGCGCAGATCGCGCCCGAAAGCGCGAGTGCCTGGGGCAGCGTGTCGCGGGCGAGCGCGGCGCCGAACAGCGCGGTTGCGAGGCTGCCGAGCAGGGCGATGCCGAGCGCACCGCCGAGCTCGGAGGCGGTCTCGGAGATGCCCGAGGCCGCCCCCGCCTGTTCCGGCGGCGCGCCACCGATGATCAGGTCGTTGGTGAGCGTGAACACCGGCGCCATGCCCAGCGATTGCAGCACCATTCCGGCGACCAGCAGGCCGGGCCCCTGGGACGGCTCGACCAGGGTGACCAGCCCGTAGCCCGCGGCGGCGAGCACGAGGCCGCCGGCCATCACATCGGCCGACCGGAAGCGGCGCACGAGGCGCGGCGAAACGATGGAGCCGACGACGAAGCCGAGGGCGAAGGGCACCGTCCACAGCCCGGCCTCGAGGGGCGCCATGCCCAGCACCACCTGCAGGTACTGGACGATGAAAACGTAGATGCCGAAGCCGACGAAGGTGCCCAGCGTATAGATGCCGAGCGCGGCGCTGAACGCCGGCGCGCGGAACAAGCGCAGGTCGAGGTGCGGCTCGACCAGCCGGCGCTGCCGGTGGACGAAGACCAATGCCATCGCGCCCCCCGCCAGGAGGGAGAGGATGGAAATGGCCGAAAAACCACTCTGCGCCGTTTCCTTCAGGCCGAAGATGAAGGCCAGCACCGCCGCGAGCGACAGCACCGCGCTCGGAAAGTCGATGCGCCCCGCGTTCGGGTCGCGGTACTCCGGCAGCAACGCCGGCGCGAGCGCGAGAAGCAGCAGCATCACGGGCACCGCGACCAGGAACACCGACCCCCACCAGAACCACTGCAGCAGCGCGCCGCCGACCACAGGGCCGATCGCCGCGCCGACGGAAAAGCTGGAGATCCACACGCCGATCGCCAGCGTGCGGTCCTGCGGGTCGTTGAACATGGTGCGGATGAGCGACAGCGTCGACGGCGCGAGCGTCGCGCCGGCGACGCCCAGCAGCGCGCGCGTGACGATCAGCATCTCGGCGCTCGAGGAGAAGGCGGCGAGCACCGAGGCGATGCCGAACACCGCCGCGCCGACCATCATCAGGCGGCGGCGGCCGATGCGGTCGCCGAGCGTGCCCATGGTGATGAGAGAGCCCGCCACCAGGAAGCCATAGACGTCGACGATCCACAGCTGCTGGATGGCGCTCGGCGCCAGGTCGGCGTCGATCGCCGGCAGCGCCAGGTTGAGCACCGTCAGGTCCATCGAGTAGAGCAGGCAGGGCAGCGCGATGACGGCGAGGCCGATCCACTCGCGCCGCGTGGCACGTGCGTTCATGCCAGGAAGTTACCGCGCGCCGGCGCGCGCGGTTTCAGGTGAAATTACCCGGCGTATGCCCGTTCCAGGGCAGCAAGGTCCATCTTCCTCATCTCCATTATCGCCTGCATGACGCGGTCGGCCTTCTTGCGGTCCTGGTCCTGCAGCATGTCCATCACCGCGGCCGGGAAGACCTGCCAGGAAAGGCCGTAGCGGTCCTTGAGCCAGCCGCACTGCTGCGCCCGCGCGTCGCCGCCCGCGGTGAGCTTGTCCCAGTAGTAGTCGATCTCCTCCTGGTTCCGGCACGGGATCTGGAACGACACCGCCTCGTTGAACTTGAACTGCGGCCCGCCGTTCAGCGCGGTGAACGGGCGCCCGTCGAGCTCGAAGGCCACGGTGAGCACCTTCCCGGCGGGCTGGCCGTGCACCTCGCGGCCGGCCTCGCCGTAGTGGCTGATGCTGGTGATCTTCGAGTTAGGGAAGATGCCGGTATAGAAGCGGGCGGCGTCCTCGGCCTCGCCGTCGAACCACAGGCAGGGGGTGATCTTCGTCATGGCTCAGGCCTTCGCCGTCCGGGCCATTTCGCGCATGGCCTTCTGGGCTTCCTCGAGGCTCACCTCGCGCTGGCGCGTCGCCACCGACCAGTGATGGCCGAAGGGGTCTTCGACCTTGCCGTAGCGGTCGCCCCAGAACATGTCGGCGACCGGCATGGTGAGCTTCGCGCCCGCGTCGACCGCGCGCTTCACGGACGCGTCCACGTCCTCGACGTAAAGGTGCAGCGTCACCGGCGAGCCCTTGAGCGCCTTCGGCGACAGCGCGCCCCACTCCGGCATCTCGTCGACCAGCATCACCGCGTCGCCGTGGATGCGGATGACGGCGTGCATCAGCCGGCCGTCCGGGCCCGGCAGTCGCGCTTCCTCCACGGCGCCGAACGCCTTCTTGTAGAACTCGATCGCTTTCGCGGCGCCGGCGCAGATGAGATGCGGCGTGACGCGGTGCATGTCTTCGGGAATGGGTTTCACGTTCATGGCGCTACTCCTTTGCTTTGGATTTCCACAGGCCCATCATCCGGCCCTCGGGGTCGGTGAAGAGGCAGAACTTGCCCATACCGGGCACCTTCTGCGCGTCGACATGGATCTTGCCGCCGGCGGCGGCGATCTTCGTGCGGTACTTCGCGAGGTCGTCGACGGCGATGTAGAACAGCATGTTTCCCGGCCAGGGACCTTCGCGGTCGGGCTTGACGATGCCGCCGTTGATGCCCTGCGTCCCGCCTTTCGGCGCGCCGGTGTCGACGATGCGGTAGTTGAGCTCCGGCCGGTGCTGCACCTTCCAGCCAAAGAGCTTCTCGTAGAAGCCGGCGAGCTTCGCCGGCTCTTTCGACATCAGTTCCCAGTGCACGACCGGATTACCCATGGCTGATCGACTCCACTTTGTCGGGATAGAACGCGACGAGCTCCTTGATGGCGAGCATTTCGTCGTAGGGCGTCTCGTAGGTCCACACCGCGTTCTCGGCGCCGCCCTCGAGCGAGAAGTAGGACGCCGTGCCCTTGAACGGGCAGTAGGTGTGGTGATCGGTGCGGCTCAGCCGCTC
>JAQSVY010000180.1 GCA_029266935.1 Burkholderiales bacterium | reverse complement strand
GGGCGAGCTGCGCGAGCTGCGCCGCGACATGATCCAGCTCATGACCTCCGCGGTCGACGCCGGCAACCGGGCGCTCGCCGAGGGCGGCGAGCAGTACGTCATCTCCGGGGAGCATAACCTGCTCTCGGTGCAGGAGCTGTCGCAGGACATGACGCGGCTGCGCCAGCTCTTCGAGCTCTTCGAGCGCAAGACCTCGCTGGTGCAGATCCTCGACCTGTCGCTGCGCGGGCAGGGCGTGCAGATCTTCATCGGCGGCGAGTCCGGAGTCAGCGCGCCGGAGGACGTGAGCGTCGTTACTTCCCCCTACAAGGTCGACGGCGAGGTGGTCGGCACCGTGGGGGTGATCGGGCCGACACGCATGGCCTACGACCGCGTCATCCCGATCGTCGACGTCACCGCGAAGCTGCTCTCGAGCGCTCTCTCGCAGCACTGAAGCGAAAAGGGGTCAGAGCAATTTTCGAGAAACGGGCGAACGCGCCACGACATCGTTAGAAAATTGCTCTGACCCCTTTCAAGGCAATTCTTCTCGTCAACCTCGGCACGCCCTCGGCTCCGACGCCGGCGGCGGTGCGCAGCTATCTCGCCGAGTTCCTCTCCGACTCGCGCGTCGTCGGCCTGCCGCGCTTCATATGGCTGCCGATTCTTTACGGCGTCATCCTGCCTCGCCGTTCCGTTTCGTCGGCAGAGAAATATGCGCAGATCTGGACCGCCGAAGGCTCGCCGCTCGCGGTCCACACCCGAAAGCAGGCCGAGCTCCTCGGCGCCGACTATGCGATGCGCTATGGCGAGCCGGCGCTGCGCGAAGCGGTGAAGAGGAAGCCCGGGCTCGTCATACCGCTCTACCCGCAATACTCCGATAGCGCGACCGGCAGCGTTCTCGACCTCGTGCCGGAGGGTATGAAATTCATCAGGGACTTCCATGCCCATCCCGCGTATATCGGGGCACTGGCTGCGCAGGCACGCAGGCATCGCAGAAATGACCGGCTGGTCATGAGCTTCCACGGCTTGCCCAAGCGCGGCGCCGGCGAATACGAGGCGCAGTGCCTGCAAACCGCAGGCCTCCTTGCGGGAATGCTCGGATTGGACAGCGTCGAATGGAAAGCCACCTTCCAGTCACGCTTCGGCTTCGCGGAGTGGCTGCAGCCTTATACCGAACCGACGCTGATCGAGCTCGCAAAGGCAGGGGTGACGGCGGTGGACGTGTTCTGCCCCGGCTTCGTTTCGGACTGCCTGGAGACCTTGGAAGAAATCGGCATCACCGCCCGGGCGCGCTTCATGGAAGCTGGCGGGCGGGACTTCAATCTCATTCCGTGCCTGAACGAATCGCCGGAGTGGATCGAGGCCCTGCGGCAGATCGCCGCTAGCGCTTGATGAGCCCCTTCAGGCGCTCGCCGAGCCGCTCCTTGATCTCCTCGCGCCGCTCTTCCACCTTCTCCTTGAGCTTCTCGCCGGCGCGCGACCTGGCGAGGTCGGCCGCCACCGCGCCGTAGTTTACCTTGTAGGAAAGGTTGTCGAACGGGCCGCTCAGGTGCACCGGCACGCTCAGGCCCTTCAGCTCTGCGAGGTCGGCGCCGCCCTGCCCTTGCGTCGTGGCGACCACCGCCGCCTTGGTGACGTAATCGATGCGCGAGTTGCCGATATCGATGTCGCCGCGCCCGGTAATGCGCACGAGCGGAGACTTCACTTCGAGGTCCTCGTTGTGCGCGACGCCGTTCTTGATGGCGAAGCTCGCCGAGAACTCGCTGAAGTCGGTCTTCTCGGCTTGGCTCGCGGCCTCGGACTGCTCGCCGCTCAGGCGCGACTTGGCCTTGCGCAGCACCTGGGCGATGTTGATGCCCTTGATGGCGCCGTCCTTCAGCTCTACGCGCGCGCTGCCCGCGAGCGCCTTCTTCATCGCCTCCACCGTCGGCCCCGTCGCAACCACGTCGAGCGAGACGTTGCCGCGGCCTTCCAGCCGGTCCTGCTGCGCGAAATCTCGCAGCAGCGGTCCGATGTTGACGTTGGCCAGCTTCTCCTTCACCGTCACGCGGTTGCCGTCGGCCTGCGCGGCAATCGCCCCGGCGACCGAGCCGCCGTAAAGATCGGCCGAATGCGGCGCCACCTCGGCGCGGCCATTGGCGGCGTGCACCTGCGCTTTGACGTTGGCGAGCTTGAGGCCGCGCGCCTGCAGCGCGCCCACCTGCAGGCGGCCGTTGGCATCGAGTCCCTTCAGCGCGGAAAGATCCACGGGTGTTTCCGCGCCCACCGGAGCGGGCTTCGCCCCGCCGGGCGATGCGCCGGAGCCCGCCGCTTTCTCGGGCGGGAAGTAGCGGTCGAGGTTCAGTTGGTCGATGCTGACGTCGAAGCGGTAGGCCGGCGGGCTGAATTTCGCGAGTCCGAGCTTCGCCTGCAGGCTCGACTCGTCGATTTTCGCCTTGATGTCGGCATCGACGGTCTGCTTCTCGAGGTCGGCGCGCAGGCTGCCGGTGACGGGAACCTTGATGCTCTTCATCGGCAGCGCCGGATCGGTCAGGGCGACGTCGGCGGAGAATCGCGGTACGACGAGCGCCTTCGCCGAGCCCTGCACCCCGGAGAGCTTGAGCAGCGCCTCTGCGGAGCGGTTCTCACCCTTGAGGCGGAACTCGGCGTTCACCGCCTCGCCCTTTGCCGTGTCGGCAGCGATGACGAGGCTCGGCGCGCCGAGCTTCGCCTCGAGCGCGTCCTTGCCTTGCCTGCCCTTGAAGTCGACGCTCAAGCCGTTGACGCGATACTCGTTCTTATCCGGGTCGGCGGCGACGTCCCCCTGCGCATTCACCTGCAGGTCGGTCAGGCCGGCGGCGGCGCCGGTCACCTTGGCGTCGAGCTTGGAAAGCGCGAATGACTTGGCGGGCAGGTCGAAACGGTAATCCGCGGCGAGCTCGACGCGCGCATCGACAGCGGGGTTCTTTCCTTTCACTTTGACTGCCAAATCCAGCTTGCCGTCAGCGCGTTCGGCGATGCGTCCCACGCTCAGGTTGAGGTCGTCGAGGGCGAATTCCTGCCCGGTGGCGAGGTCGCGATAGGAGATCGCGGAACGCTCGATGTTGACGCCGGCGATGTCGAATTTCACCGGCTCGCCCGCCTCGCCCTTTTCGGGCGCGGGTGCCGGCTTGCCCTCGCCGAGCAGGTCCTGAAAATTGAACCGGCCGTCCTTGTCTTTGACCACCTGTGCCTTGAGACCGGCCACGCTGACGCCGTCGACAATGACGTCGCCGCGCAGAAGGGGCATCAGCGCAACCGAAGCATGGGCCGACTCCAGGAGCAGGAATTGCGCATCCTGGCCGCGCTCGCTGAGCGTGACGCCGCCGACCTTCGCGCCCAGGCTCGGCCACACCGCCACTGCGAGGTCCCCGCTGAGCTTGAGCGTTCGTCCGGTGCGTTCCTGGACGATGCGCTCGATGTCGCCCTTGTAGCGATTGGGGTCGAAGGTCATGACGAAGACCGCTCCTGCCGCCACCGCCAGCGCCAGAAGGACCAGGACCGCGTAAATCGTGTATTTGATTACTTTCAAAGGCTTACTCGCTCGTCGATGTTCTGAAACCCGCCTTGAAATGCGCCCCTGCCATCCCAACTTCGACAAGATGCAAGAAGAGACCGTTCAGCCCCAGGACGCGGGTAACTCGGAAATCCCGGTCGAACAGCAGCTTGCCGATGCCCTGGCCCGCATCGAGCAACAGCGCGAAGCCATGCTTCGTGTCGTAGCCGATGCTGAAAACGCCCGCAAACGCGCCCAGACGGAAGCCTCCACGGCCCGCAAGTATGCGCTCGAACGCTTCGCAGAATCCCTGCTTCCGGCGCTCGACAGCCTGGAAGCGGCGATCAAGACCGGCGATCTCTCCGGCGTCGAACTGACGCTGCGCCAGCTGAGCGGCGCCCTGGAGAAGTCCGGCGTGCGCGAAGTCGCCCCGGTTGCCGGCGAGCGCTTCGACCCGCACCGCCACCAGGCGATGGCCGCGGTCGAGGCGGAAGCCGAGCCGAACACCATTGTAGCGACGATGCAGAAGGGCTACCTGCTGCACGAGCGGGTGCTGCGTCCGGCGCTGGTCACCGTGGCCAAAGCCAGGGTTGAAAACGCCGGCGGAAACCCCATATCCGACACAGACTTAGATTAAAGAGAAGGCTGAACCCATGGCAAAGATCATCGGCATCGACCTCGGCACCACCAACTCCTGCGTCGCGATCATGGAGGGCGG
>JAQSVY010000179.1 GCA_029266935.1 Burkholderiales bacterium | reverse complement strand
CGATGCGGGAGGACGTGCTCGTCGCCTATGCGATGCAGGGTGCGCCCCTCTCTCCCCAGCACGGCGCCCCGCTGCGGCTGGTCGTGCCGCGCTGGTACGGCATGGCCAGCGTGAAATGGCTGTGCGCCATCGAGGCGATCGACCGTCCCTTCGAAGGCCTGCAGCAGGCGCGCAGCTACCACTTCCGGCGCGAGAGCAGCGAGCCGGGCGAGCCCTGCACCCTGATGCGCGTCAACTCGCTCCTGGCGCCGCCCGGCATTCCCGATTTTTATTCCAGGAGAAGAAGTCTTGGACCGGGAAACGTAACGATTCGTGGCCGCGCCTGGTCCGGAGCTGCGCCGATCGCGCGCGTCGAGCTGGGCGTCGACGGCACCTGGACCGGTGCGACGCTCGAGCCCGCGGCCCACGCGCACGCTTGGACGGCCTGGCATGCCACATGGCAGGCGACGCTGGGAGAGCACGAACTCTCCTGCCGCGCGACCGATGCGACTGGCAGCATGCAGCCGCTCGAGCCGCCTTGGGATGTGTCGGGCTTCGGCAACAACGCGATCCAGAGAATTCACGTCAGCGTCAACGCCGCCGCGCGCTGAGGCGTTGATTGATGCAGGTCCATCCCTGGATCCGACACAAGGAGCGCACATGAAAAAGCTGCTCGTTGCATTGCTGACCGCTGCATTCGCGGCAACCGCGTTCGCGCAGGCGCAGAAGGCGCAGCCGGCGACGCCGGCGACGCCAGCGGCGCCGAAGGGTCAGAGCGGCGTCGAGACGGAAAAGGCGACGCCCGCGACACCTGCGACACCTTCAGCCAAATCCTCGAAGGAGCAGAAGCAAAAGAAGGTGGCTAAGACCAAGGCCAAGGCCAAGGCCAAGGCCAAGGCTGACGAGAAGAAAGCCAACTAGCGTTCTCGCTAGACGGGAAAGCCCGGCTGCGCCGGGCTTTTTTTTTTGCCGGTCGGGCGGTACATTAGCCGCCCGCTTTCCCTTCAGGAGCACCTCTCATGGATCGCAGAGCGTTCCTTGCGACTACCGCTGCCGGCGCTGCCGCCGCCTCCCTGCCCTGGGGCGGCGCGCTCGCCCAGGGCGGCTGGCGCAGCTTCGAGGTCACCACGCGCGTGGAGATCCAGCGCCCCTCCGGAGTGTCGCGAGCCTGGATCCCGCTGCCGCTTGCCGGCGCCAGCGACTGGCACCGCGACCACGGCGACAGCTGGTCGGGAAACGCCGCGCGCGCCGAAGTGATGCGGGATCCAAAGTACGGCGTGGAGATGCTCTACGTAGAGTGGCCGGCCGCACAAGGCGCGCCGCACATCGAGGTGACGAGCCGCTTCGCGACGCGAGATCGTGCGGTCGACCTTTCGCGTCCGGGCTCCGGCGTCGCGCGCCTGAGCGACGCCGAGGTGAGGTTCTTCACGGCACCCACCGAGCTGATCCCGACCGATGGCATCGTGCGCGACACCGCCGAGAGCGCGGCCAAGGGTAGCCGCACGGACCTGCAGAAGGCGCGCGCCATCTACGAGTGGGTTGTCGACAACAGCTTCCGCGATCCCCAGGTGCGCGGCTGCGGCTGGGGCGACATCAAGGCGATGCTCGAAGCGAAGAACCTCGGCGGCAAGTGCGGCGACCTGAACGCGCTCTTCGTCGGGCTGGCGCGCTCGGTGGGAGTGCCGGCGCGCGACGTCTACGGCATTCGCGTCGCGCCCTCCGCGCACGGGTACCAGAGCCTCGGCGCCGGCTCGCCGGTGATCAGCAAGGCGCAGCATTGCCGGGCGGAATTCTTCGCCGCCGGCATCGGCTGGGTGCCGGTGGACCCGGCCGACGTGCGCAAGGTGGTGCTCGAGGAGCCACCGGGCAACCTGGCGATGGGCGACCCGAAGGTGGTGGCGGCGCGCAAGCGCCTCTTCGGCAGCTGGGAGATGAACTGGCTCGCCTATAACACCGGGCACGACCTGGCGCTGCCACATTCGCGCGGGCCGAAGCTGCCTTATCTGATGTACCCGAACGGCGAAACGGGCGGCGAGCGCCTCGACCAGCTCGAGCCCGATGCCTTCAGGTACGCCATCACGGCGCGCGAGCTGAAAGCCTGATGCCGGGCCGGCTCTCCGTGATGTTGTTGCTCCTCTGGAGCAGCAACATCATGGGCGCGCAGCCGCTCGAGCTCGCCGACCTCGAAGGCCGGACCCACCGCCTCGCCGATTACCGCGGCAAGGTAGTGCTGGTGAACTTCTGGGCCACCTGGTGCGCGCCCTGCCGGGAGGAGATGCCGAGCCTGGAGCGCCTGCGCCAGGCGCTCGCGGGTCGTCCCTTCGTGGTGCTGGCTGTCAACGTCGGGGAGGGCGGTCGCGTCGCCGGCGACTTCATGAACGCCATGCCGCACGGCTTTACCGTGCTGCTCGACCGGGATGGCGGCACGACCAAGGCCTGGGGGGCGCGTATCCTGCCGGCGACCTACGTGCTTGGCCCGGATGGCGAGGTCAGCTTCCGGCATTTGGGCGCGCTCGACTGGTCGAGCGCGGAAGCGAGGAGCCGGATCACGGCCTTGATGCCATGAAGCATCTGGGGAAGGTGCTGCTCCTGCTGGTGGCCTTCAATGCACGTGCCGATGACACGGACGTGCGCGCGCCGTTCATCACCACGCCGGCTAGCGTCGTGGAGCACATGCTCAAGCTTGCCGGCACGCAGCCTTCCGACGTGGTGATGGACCTCGGCTCGGGCGACGGGCGCATCGTCATCGCCGCGGCGCAGAAGTTCGGCGCCCGCGGCATCGGCATCGAGCTCGATCGCCGCCTGGTGGAAGAGTCGCGGCGCAACGCGCAGCGCGCCAACGTCGCCGCTCGCGTGTCCTTCGTGCAGGGCGACGTGCTCACCGCCGACCTGGGGCCGGCGAGCGTGGTCACGCTGTACCTGCTGCCCGGGCTGATCAGCAAGCTGCAGCCGCGCTTCATCTACGAGCTCAAGCCCGGCACGCGCATCGTCGCGCACGCCTTCGGCATGGCCGGCTGGAAGCCCGATCGCACCGAGACTTTGCGCATCACGGAGCCGCATCCAGGTCAAGGCCCCGAGAGCAAGATCTACCTCTGGATCGTGCCGGCGGAGGCGCGCGGAGTCTGGCGCGGCGGCGGGCACGAGCTGCGCATCGAGCAGAACTACCAGCAGATCGACATCGATGGCGCGAAGCAAGCGCGGCTGTCGGGCAAGGATATTTCCTGGCAGCTTGGAGAGGCGCGTTTCACCGGCGTCGTGGAGGGCGATCGCATGGCGGGTGAGCTGGCGGCTCCGGACGGCCGCCGGCAAGCGCTCGTCTTGCTCAGGGCCGGGCCTTAGAGCACCTTGCCGGGGTTCATCAAGCCGCTCGGGTCGAGCGCCTGCTTGAGCATGCGCATCAGCTCGAGCTCGAGCGGATCCTTGTGCCGGGTGATCTCCTCGCGCTTGAGCTGCCCCAGCCCGTGCTCGGCGGAGATCGAGCCATCGAGCGCGGCAACGGCGTCGTAGACGATGCGGTTCACCGCGGCGCGCTCCTTGACGAGCTCCGCAGGGCCGACGTTGTAGTGGATGTTGCCGTCGCCGAGATGGCCGAAGGCGTAGATCCGGGCGGCGGGGAAGCGCCTGCCGATCGCCTCGCCGAGCACCTCGATCAGTTCGGGAACCCTCGAGACAGGCACCGAGACGTCGTGCTTGACGTTGATGAACTGCGCCTCGGGGATCGTCTCGCGAATGCGCCAGAGCGCGCGCGCCTTCTCCATGCTCTGCGCGATCGCCGCATCGCCAAGGGCGCCGCGCTCGGCGCTTTGGGCGAGAGCCTCCTCGAGGCGCAAGCGCAGGGCCTCGAACGATCCGCTGTCGGCGGCCTCGGCGAGCACGTACCATGGGTGAGCAGTGGGAAGAGGGTCTTGAAGATCTGTCGTTTTCTCAAGAACCGCTTCTAGGCATTCCCGCGAAACGAGCTCGAAGGCGCTGACCCGCTCGCCCAGCCGCTCGTGCAGCGCTGCGAGCAGCTCGACTGCGGCGCGAGGGCGCTCGAGGCCGATCCACGCCGTGGCGGCGGCGCTTGGCTTCGGGTGCAGGCGCAGAACGGCGGCGGTGATGATTCCCAGCGTCCCCTCCGCGCCGATGAAAAGCTGCTTCAGGTCGTAGCCGGTGTTGTCCTTGCGCAGGCCTCTAAGGCCGTTCCAGACGCGCCCGTCGGGCAGCACCACCTCCAGGCCCAGCACCTGCTCCCGCGCG
>JAQSVY010000002.1 GCA_029266935.1 Burkholderiales bacterium | reverse complement strand
TTCGACAGGCTCATGGGCGGCTGACCGATTATCTGGGCGCGGCGTGATGAACTTGTGCTCGCCTGCGTAGGCGCATCGGCTCAAATGCGGCGCCGCGCGGCGAAGGCGTCGATCACCGTCAGCGGCCCGGCGCGGTTGACGGTATGCAGGCCGAGGATGCCCCCCTGCGGCAGCACGCGCGCCACCTGGCGCTCGGCATAGTCCTCTGGCGTGAGGCGCAGCACGCGCTGGATGGCGAGCCCGGCGCCGAAGCGCGGCGCGCAGATCTGCGCGGGCCGGTGCAGTGCGCCGTTGCGCCAGTAGGTGCGCCCGGCCGGGCGTGTGGAGCGCGCGTCGGACTTGACCGGGTTGCGCCGGTGCGGCTGCCACTCGCCGAGCAGCTCGCGCGCGTGGTACAGGTACAGCTCGTCGTCGAACACGCGGCTCTCCCCCGGCGCGCCGTTCGCGAACAGCCACCAGCGATCCGGTCCGCGGTGCAGGGTCGGATCGACCAGGCGTACGCCCTCGAGCAGCACCTTCTCCAGCTTCCAGCGCGACGGGAACTCGGTGCAGCGGTAGAGCTCGACGGTGCGCTTCTGCGCCGTCTCGGGGACCATGTACAGCGCGCCCTGGTGCTCGAGCAGGAACGGGTAGGAAACGTGGTAGTCGCGCTCGAGCACCGTCACCGGGGTCGACCAGCGCCCCGACGCGTCGACCTCGGTCATGGCGATGCGGCCCTTGCCTTCGGCGCGCAACAGCTCCTCGAAGAACACGTAGTGGCGGCCGTCCTTCTCCAGAGCGAAGGGATCGGCCCAGTCGCGGTCCCCGGGCGGCAAGATGCGCGTGAATCCCTCCAGCCGCGGGTCGAGCTCGCCGCTGCCGAAGCGGAAGGCGAGCGACCACTGCTCGACGCTGAGCGCCTTCTCGATGCCGCGGTGCGCGATGCGTGAGCCGATTTTCAGAATGGGTTTTAAACCCCGATGCGGATCTCCAGAACCGTTCTTGAAAACCCGGCATTGCTCGAGCCAGCCCAGGCCCGAGCGGTGCGCCTCGCGCAGCGCGCGGTGGGCGAACTCCGTCGCCTTGATGAGCAGCGCACGGCGGTTGCGCGCCACCGACAGCGGGTAGGTGCGCGACCAGGACTCGTAGGCGAGGCGGGGCGCGGCGCCCGCGGCGAGGCGCACGGTGATGCCCGCCCCGGTGAGCGGCTCGCCGCGCGCCACTTCTCCCTCGCCGTCGAGCGCGTAGCGCCACACGCCGTAGCGCGCCAGGCCGTCGAGCAGGCGGTCGTCGAAGTCGCCGAGCGCGAACGCCACGTCGAGCCGCAGCGGGATGACATCGCGGACCGACCACCCCTCGCCCTCGAGGAGCACCCGGTGCGGCACGGCCGCGGGCAGGTCGAGCGGATCGCAGGGCTCGGCGCCGAAGGCCCAGCGGTCGAGCCGGCCGTAGGCGCGCGCGAGCGCCGCCGGCGGCGACGCCGCGGCGCCAGCGACGACGGCGATCGCCGCCACCTCGCAGAAGTCGGCGGCGGCGGCCTTGGCGAAGGCCTCCACCAGCCAGCACGGCTGGCGCCGGGCGTCGGCGAAGAGGCCGACGCGCAGCCTGCGCGCCGGCGGCGCCAACGCGAGCGCTACAGCCGCCACACGCTCAAGCCCTCGCGGCGCAGCGCCGCGGCGTCGAGCGCGGACGTCACGTCGACGACGCAGCCGCCGCGCACGATCTTCCTCGTCAGGTCGGCCTGTTTCTTCTCGAGAAATTCGGTGTGTGCAACGGCGAGGATCAGGGCATCGGCCGCCGGCAGTGTGTCCCAGGACGCGAGCCGCACGCCGTACTCGTGGAGCGCCTGCTCTGGGCTGGCAAGCGGGTCGTGCACGCGCGTGTCGACGCCGAACTCGGCCAGCTCGCGCAGGATGTCGGCGACCTTCGAGTTGCGGATGTCGGGGCAGTTCTCCTTGAAGGTGAGGCCGAGCACGTTGACGCGCGCCCCCCTGATGTTGCGTCCGGCGTGGATCATCTGCTGGATGGTCTTTCGCGCGATGTGCGCGCCCATGCCGTCGTTGATGCGCCGCCCGGCGAGGATCACCTCGGGGTGGTAGCCGGCCAGCTCGGCCTTGTGCGTAAGGTAGTACGGGTCGACGCCGATGCAGTGGCCGCCGACCAGGCCGGGCCGGAATGGCAGGAAGTTCCACTTGGTGCCCGCCGCCTTCAGTACCTCGCCGGTGTCGATGCCGAGCTTCTCGAAGATGATCGCCAGCTCGTTGACGAAGGCGATGTTGAGGTCGCGCTGGGTGTTCTCGATCACCTTGGCGGCCTCGGCGACGCGGATCGAGGGCGCGCGGTACACCCCGGCCTTGACCACCGAGCCGTAGAGCCCGGCGACTCTCTCCAGCGTCTGCTCGTCGTCGCCCGATACGACCTTCATGATCTTGGCGAAGGTGTGCTCCCGGTCGCCGGGGTTGATCCTTTCCGGGGAGTAGCCGACGTGGAAGTCCTGGCGCCAGCGCATGCCCGAGTGCTTCTCGAGCAGCGGCACGCACACTTCCTCGGTCGCGCCGGGGTACACGGTCGACTCGTAGACGACGGTGGCGCCCGGCTTCATGTAGCGCCCGACGGTCTCGCTCGCCGACTCGAGCGGCGAAAGATCGGGCTGGCGCGCGGCGTTGATCGGCGTGGGCACCGCGACGATGATGAAGTCGGCCTGCTCGAGGTCGGCCGGATAGGCGGTGGCGCGCAGCTGCCGCGCCGCGGCGAGCTCCGCCGCGGACACCTCGCCGGTGGCGTCGACGTGGTGGCGCAGGCTCTCGATCCGCTTGCGCGACAGATCGTAGCCGATCGTGGGGCGCAGCTTGCCGAAGGCCACGGCCACCGGCAGCCCGACGTAGCCCAGACCCACGACGGCGACCGTAGGGAGCGCCTGGTTTTCCTCTTTGGGAATCCCTTCGTCGAGAACAGCAGCGTCACGCAGCACGCGCCGCCTCCAGGAGGTTCTCCAGGTACCACTCGGCGGTGAGCTCCAGCCCCTTCATGATGCGCACGCGCGGCTCGTAACCGAGCAGCCTCTCGGCGGCCCCGGTGTCGGCGCGCGAGAGCAGCACATCGCCGCGACGCGGCTCGCGATGGACCGCGCGCGCCGTCCTGAGGTGCGGCAGGCGCTTCACCAGCACCGCGCGCACCAGCTCGAAGAGCTCGGTGAGCGAGGTCTGCTCCCCCACCGCGACGTTGTAGGCGCGGTCGAGCGCCTGCGGGTCCTCGACGGTCGCTGCGAGCAGGTTCGCCTGCACCACGTTGTCGACGTAGCAGAAATCACGCGCCGCGCGCCCGTCGCCGTTGATGTAGGCCGTCTGCCCGCGCAGCAGCGCGCCCATCCAGGCCGGGATCACCGAGGCGTAGGCGCCGTCGGGATCCTGGCGCGGCCCGAAGACGTTGAAGTAGCGCAGCCCGATGCTGCGCATGCCGTAGCAGTGCGCGAACACGCCCGCGTACAGCTCGTTCACGTGCTTGGTGAGCCCGTAGGGCGACACCGCGCGCCCGAGCTGCGCTTCGACCTTGGGCAGCGCGGGGTGGTCCCCGTACACCGCGCTCGAGCTCGCGTACACGAGGCGCGGCACGCCGGCATCGCGCGCCGCGACAAGCATGTTGAGGAATCCGTTGACGTTGCTGTCGTGCGAGGCGAGCGGGTCGTCGATCGAGCGAGGCACGCTGCCGAGCGCGGCCTGGTGCAGGATGGCCCCGACGCCCTGGCAGGCGGCGCGGCAGGTCTCCAGCGAGCGGATGTCGCCCTCGATGATGCGGAAGCGGCCCCAGTGCGCCTCGCCGACCGCACGGCGCAGCTGCGCCAGGTTGGCGCGCTTGCCGGTCGAGAAGTTGTCCAGCCCGACCACCGTCTGGTCGAGGCGAAGCAGGGCCTCGGCGAGGTTCGAGCCGATAAATCCCGCCGCCCCGGTGACGAGCCAGGTGCGCGGCCGGCTCCTAATACGCTGCTGCGCTTCTTCGTAGGTCTTCACGTTTGCTCCTCATTGAGTCGAGTTCGGCCAGCATCGATTCGTAGCGGTCCACCATGGCGCGCTCCGAGAAGCGCGCCTCGACCGCCTCGCGGGCGGCGGCGCCCATGCGCCGGCAGGCCCCAGGCGCGGCCGCCTGCTTCAGGCGCTCGACGAGCGCCGCGCCGTCGTTGACGGGGAACAGGTACCCGGTGCGCCCGTGCTCCACCATCTCGGCGGCGCCGCCGATCCGCGAGTGCACCACCGGGCGCGCCAGCGCCATCGCCTCGAGCGCGGCGAGCGAAAAAGTCTCGACCGAGCTGCTGCACAGCGCGATGGCGTCGCAGGCGCCCACCAGCGGCCGCACGTCTTGCTGGAAGCCGGTGATCTGCACCTCGCCGGCGACGCCGGCGCGGCGGGCGCGCGCCTCGATACGTGCGCGCATCGGGCCGTCGCCGATCAGCAGCGCGCGCGCGGCTACGCCGCGCGCGCGCAGCCGCGCCACCGCATCGACGAGCTGCAGGTGGTTCTTCTCGGGGCGGAACACCGCGCACTGGCCGACCACGAAGTCGCCTTCCGCGATGCCGAGCACGCGCCGAATCATGGCGCGCTCGGCGCCGCTGCGCGGCGCCCAGTGCTCCAGGTCGACGCCGTTGTGGATGACCGCGTCGCGCCGGCCCCACAGCCTGCGCCGGCGCCAGTAGAGGCGCTGCGCCTCGCAGACGTACACCAGGCAGTCTGCGTTCCAGAAGAATGGCCGGTAGTAGATCATCTGCAGCCACTCCTTCATGCCCGCCGGCACGGTGGTGTGGAAGGTCGCGGCGAGCGGCGCGTGCGCCCCGGCGAGCCGGCGCGCCAGTGTTGCATAGAGGAGCGCGTAGGGATTGGCCGCTACGATCACCGAAGCGGAAATGCCTTTCATCAGGGACGAGAGGCTTTGCACTGCCTTCAGGTCGAGATGCTTGCGCGCCGCGAGGCAGCGCACGCTCGCCGCGCCGCGCACGCGCTCGAGCTGGCTCGCGTCGTCGCGCACGTACGCGACGTGGCACTCGTGCCCGCGCTCGGCGAGCCGGTTGACGAGCGTGATCGAGTGGCGCTCGGCGCCGCCGTGCACGAGCGACCCGGTGACGAAGAGCAGCCTCATTTCCTCGCCGCCCTGCGCACGCTGACGGCGGCATACGCCGCCGCGAGCACCGCCGCGCCAGCGCAAAGGCGCAGGAACGGCCCTTCGCCGGCGAGGAAGTGGCGCACCACGCCCCAGGCGAGCAGGCCGCAGCCGGCGGCGAGCGCCGCGGCACGCGCGAGCGCGCGCCAGTCCTGCAGGTCGCGCAGCCCAATGCCGGTGTGGCGCGAGACCCGCCGCAGCAGCAGCGCGCGGTCGAGGTAGATGGCGAGCACGCTGCCCGTCGCGGCGCCTGGGAGGCCGACCCCGTGCGCCACCGCCCAGCTGACCGCGACCGACAGCGGCAGCACGAGCGCGGTGATGCGCAGCGCGAACGACCCCTGGCGCAGCAGCAGCACCACGCTGCCGACTTCGATCACCATGATGGCCATGCCGGCGATGTAGACGCGCATCACCGGCGCCGCCTCGAGGTAGGCGTCGGTGTAGACGAGGCTGATGACCTCCTCGGCGAAGACGAACGCCATCGCGAGCAGCGGGTAGAGCACGCTGCCCACCATAGCGTTGGCGCGGCTGTTCAGCGCCATCACGCCGCGCACGTCGCCCGCCGCCTCCATGCGGCTCATCGCCGGCAGGAAGGCCTCCATCACCGAATGGCGCAGGATGTGCACCACGTGGCCGACGACGGCGGCGATCGAGAACGCGGCGAAGCTCGACAGGGCGAACAGGCTCGCCGCCACCCACTGGTCCGACTGCGAGCGCAGCGCGTACAGCGCGTTCGACAGGCCGAAAGGCGCGCAGTGGCGCAGCTGGCCAGAGAAGGCGGCGCGCTCGAACCACGGCGCGCCCAGGCCGTGCCGGCGCTGCACATACACCAGCAGCAGAGCGAGCTTGAACGCGACCGCGGCAAGCAGCATCCACAGCATCGATTCGAGGTCGCCCGCCCACCATGCCGCAGCCGCGACCAGCACCACCCGCAGCAGCGAGCTGCTGACCGTGGCGAATGCCTGCCAGCGGATCCGCTCGTCGACGGCCGGCAGGTAGTCGAGCAGGATCGCCGCCACCCAGAGCGCGATGAACGCCGCGACCAGGGCGCCCTGGCCATGCAGGGGGGCCACCGCGGGGGGCAACAGCGGGTTCCACGGGCTGGCGAGCGCGGCGCACACCAGCCCGGAGAAGACGAGGAACAGCATCGTCTGGTGGACGTAGAGGCGCTTCCTGCGCGCGTCGGAGCGCGGCACGAAGTAATACAAGCCGCCCGCCATGTTGAGCGTGGCGATGGTCATCACCGTGCCGACCACCAGCCACAGCAGCCGGTACTCGCCGAAGGTGGCCGCGTCGAGCGAGCGCGCCAGGATCACCGGCAGCAGAAACTGCATGGCGTGGTCGAACGTCTTCACAGCGCCGAGCGACAGGGCGCGACGCTTCAGCCCGCTCCAGGACATGGCTTTGCTGGCGGCCGTCATGCCTGCGGAAGGAGCTCGTCGAACAGACGCGCGTAGCGCTCCAGCGCCGCGGCCGGCGAGTGCGTGCGCTCGAAGTAGTCGCGGCAGCGGCCGCGCAACAGCGCGTCCTGCGCGGCGCTTTCCACCTCGCGCGCGAGCGCGTCGATGTCGCGAGCGACGCGGTGCACCGGGGCGCCGACGTCGACGGTGGCGACAGTGGGCACGCCGCGCGCCCAGGCCTGCAGGAAGGTGTTCGGCATCCCCTCGTAAGCCGAGGTGTTGACCACCACCTGCGCGGCGTCGAACCAGCCCTCGACCTCGGCGAGCGGCAGGAAGCCCTTGAACTCTACGTTGGGCAGCACCGCCGCCTGCGCGCGCACGCGCTCGTAGTACGCCGCCGGTGCGCCGGGGCGAGGGCCGCCGATCACCACGAAGCGCCGGTGCGCCAGCCGCGCCGCGAGCTCGAGCAGCAGCTCGGGGCGTTTGTTCTCGTGGATCATGCCGACCCACAGCACGATGCCTTTGCTTTCTTTACCCGAGAAATTTCGTGATTCAGGTAATCGATAGCAGCTGGGGATCACCACCGCCTCGCGGCCGTGGTTGGCGAGGCAGCTCGCGCGCTGCCGCTCGTTCTGCGCCACGACGCGGTCTACCTGGGCGAGGCCGCGCCGGTAGAGCCAGCGGTCGCGAGCGTAGCGCACCTGACCGCCGATGCCGGGCTCGAAGTCCATGTCGGAGGCGCCGGCGTAGATCGAGCGCCGGCCGTGCCGGCGGCAGAACTCGGTGAGCACGCCGAGCCACATCGCGCTCGCACGGAAGTAGTAGATCTCGGCGCCGACCTCGCCGAGCGCGCGCCACATCGAGGTGAGGCGCGGATGCAGGAAGCGCAGCACCGGGGCGCCGGCCTCGGGGGCGAACACCTTGTGCACGGTGACGCCGTCGACCACGGCGCGGTCGGGCTGGCCGTAGTCGAGGCTGATCATCGAGACGCGGTAACCGCTGGCGGCGAACAGGCGCGCCAGCACGCTCTGCTGCACCTCGGCGCCGCCCACCACCTGGATGCGCGGGTCGCGCGCGAGCACCGGCCAGGCGTGCGGCGCGACGAAGCACAGGTGCGGCTTCGGCCGCAACAGCCGCTCCGGGCGACCTGCGGGCGCGGCGCCCTTGCGCACCATCCTTGCGACCGGCATTTCTAGCCGGCCGGCCTGCGGGCGTATATGCCGTACATCATGCCGATGGCCATCCACAGGAAGGCAAACTCCCCCGTCGGCCTGAGGCTGGAGCCGGCCATGCCGGTGACGAAGAACGCCGCCAGGCCGGCGAGCGCGCCCTGGAAGAGCGCGCGCATCTGCGGGCTGAGCTCGGGATCGCGGGACAGGGCGTGAAAGCGCATCCAGACGTGCCCGTAGTACGCGAGCAGCAGCACGAGCCCGGCCACGCCCATGTCGAGCAGCGTCTCGAGGTAGGCGTTGTGGGGGTGGCCGACCGGCAGCATCGACTCGGTCACCATCGGGTACGACCACAGGATCGAGGACAGCCCGCTTCCCCATACGGGGCTTCGCGCCAGCTCCGGCAGCAGCGGCATCCAGATGAACTCGATTCGCCCGGCGGTCACCACGTTGGCATCGCCCTCGTCCACGCCCAGCAGCACGCGGTCGTAGACGACGCCGGGCAGGAACACCGCGAGCACGAGCAGCGCCAGCGCAGCGAGCGTCACCGTCTTGGCGTTGAACTTCTTCGCCATGAACCACAGGCTCACCAGGGCGAAGCCGACGAAGGCGCCGCGCGAGAAGGTGAGAAGCAGCGCGAACGACAGCACGCCGAGCGTGACGAACAGGAAGCCCTGCTGCGCACGGCTCTTGCTCTCCCACCAGGCGAACACCAGCAGCGCGTAGGCCACCACGTACAGCCGGCCGAGGTCGTTGGCGTGCACACCGATGGTGTCGAAGAAGGCGCGCGCGCTCGCCGAGGCGAGCGAGCCGAGGCGCACGCCGGTGGCGATGATGAAGCCGAATTGCAGCATGGCGATGAACCACACCGAGATCGCCATCGCCACGATGAACGCCTCGGGCCGGCGCGACTTCGCCACTGCGGCGCCCAGCATCAGCGCCACCATTACCATCACCAGCGGCTTCACCACCAGCTCGCGCAGGTAGCCCGCGGCATCGGTGAAGTCGATGGTGCCGGTCTCGTAGAAGTACGGCATGATGTCCAGGGCGTGACGCGAGCCGAGCAGCCCGGCGAGCATGATCGGCACGATGAACAGCCACAGCAGCTGCCAGGGCATGAAGCGACGCAGCTCCTCCCAGCGGCTGCGCAGCGCGAAGGACGCGAGCGTGCCGGCGAGCAGCAGGTTCACCGGGTTGAGACCGGAAATGCCCATCATGCCGCGCGGGAAGAGCGTGGTGTCCGACGCCGGCAGCATCAGCACCAGCGCCACCGCGCCGATGCGGAAGTCGACCAGCACGGCGATGCACATCATCAGCGAGAGCGTGACGTAGAGCGCCTCGAGCTCGCCGAACGCGAGCATGTAGCCGCTGGCCGCGCCGAAGGCGACCAGGAAAAAGCCGGCCAGCAGCCAGCCGTGCCGGCCCGCGGCCTCGTGCGCCGAAGGCGCGGCGGTGGTCGTTGCCATGTTTGCTTACCTCCCGGCCTGCTGCAGGGTCATCGGCATCGCGGCCTCCCCGTGATGAGCGGGCGGCGCCGCCCCGAACGCGGCGGCCGCCACCAGCAGCAGCGCGGCAAGCAGCAGCCTTTTCCGGTCGGGCGGCCGCTTCACGCTCAGTACGCGTTGATCAGCGTGCCCACCACGCGGGCGTTGCCCTCGGTCAGGTCGCGCACCGCCTGCTCGGTGTCGGCCATGCGCGTATGGTCCTTGCGCGACACCAGCATCGCGTCGCCGGTGCGGAAGGCGACGCATTGCGCATCGGCGTACTCCGTGACCGGCGGCGTGTCGATGATGATGAAGTCGTACTCGGACTGCGCCTTGGCCAGCAGCGCGGCGAACCCGGGCCGCGACAGCAGCTCGAGCGGATTGGGCGGCACGGGGCCCGAGGGCAGCACCGCCAGCCCGGCGAGGCCGGTTACGGGCACCGCCACGGAGAGATCGGCGCGGCCCGACAGCGCCGAGGAGAGGCCGAAACGGTCGGCGACGTTGAAGATGCTCTGCTGACGCGGCGCGCGGAAGTCGGCGTCGATCAGCAGCGTGCGCTGGCCGAGCTGCGAGAATACCACCGCCAGGTTTGCGGCAACGAAGCTGCGGCCCTCGCGCGCGCAGGCGCTCGCGACGGCGAGCGTGCGGCGACCGGCGCCCGGATCGAACCAGCGGATCAGGAGCTGCGTGCGCACCCTGCGCAGCTCCTCTACCGCGGGGTGGAACGGGTCCCAGGCGGCGATCAGCTCGCGGCTGACCCCCTCGGGCCCCGAAGCGAGGTAGGGAAACTCGTACTGCTTGGCGAGCGCCTCGCGCAGGTCGGTGTTGGTAATGAAATTCAGCTCGATCGCCGCCTCGCCGAAGCGCCAGCCGAGCTCACGCTGTCGCTTGAGGACCTGCTCGGCCTCGGGCTCGGTCAGCTTGCCCTCGGCCATCAGGATGGCGCCGATCTGGCGCCCGGTGGAGCCGAGCGGCCGGCTGGTGCTCTCGATGGGCAGCACGTTGTCACTAGTCGTTTTCGCAAGCATGTCGGTTCACCAGGGGTTGGGTAGGGCGCGGGCGGCACGCATCGGCGCCGGAAGCAGCCTGCTGCCCGTCGGCTGCCAGCGGGAAAGCCGCCCGAGCGACGGGACGGCAAGGCGCGACTCGAGGTCGGCGCGCGAGCGCACGCGGCGGTCGAGCATCTCGAGCACGTACACGACGCCGGCGGCGAGCAGCCCGCCCATCAGCACCGACAGGCCGGTGATCAGGCCGACCTTCGGATGCTTGGGCTTGAGCGGCTCGATGGCGGGGGCGAGCAGCGCGACATTGGTCTGCCGCGCGCGGCTCTCGATGTTGTTGGTCATGTAGCGGGCCAGCACCGCGTCGTAGGCGCGCTGCGAGCTGTCGACCTCGCGCGCGATCGCCGTCATCTCTACGCGGGTGTCCTTCATCTCCATGATGCGGCGCTGCTGACCGTCGAGCGCTGCCTGCAGCTCCTGCTCGCGCTTGCGGCTCTGCTCCACCGCGTTGCCCAGGCCGGCCACCAGCTTCTTGGTCTCGGCGACGAGCTTCTCGCGCAGCCCCTGGATCTCCGCCGTGGTGCGCTTGTAGACGGGATGGTTCTGCCCCAGCACAGCGCTCGACTCCTCGAGGCGCGCCTCGGCACGCGAAAGATCGGTCTTCAGCCCGTTGATGTAGGTGTTCGACAGCACGTCGGGGATCGACTCGGGCGAGGCGCCGCTCGCCAGGATGGAGACCGCCTGCTGGTGGCGGCTGACCGCGTCGTAGGTGGCGTTGCGCTGCGTGAGCAGCTGCGCGGTGAGCGCCGAGAGCCGCGCCGCCTCCGTGTCGAGGCGCTCGTCGGCGGCGAGCACGCCCTTCTGCTTCTGCAGGCCGTTGAGCTTGTTCTGCGCGCGCTCGACCTGGGTGCGCAGGATCTTGAGTTGGTCGTCGAACCACTCGGCCGCCTCGCGCGTAGGCTCCGTGCGCAGCTGCAGCGCGAGCTCCATGTAGGCCTTGGAGAAGGCGTTGGCGACGCGCGCTGCGAAGCGCGGGTCGTCCGAGATGTAGTTGACGAGCACCAGGTTGCTCACCGAGGTGTCGATGTCGAGCTTCTCGAGCAGCACCGAGGCGATCCAGTTGTCGATCGCACCGGCGCCGCCGGTGTCCTTCTCCCAGGCCTCGCGCACCGCCGGGTCCTGGGCGAGCTTAAGCTCGCGCGCCGCCTGCGCGGCCACGCGCGGGCTCGTGAGCAGCTCGACCTGCGTCTGGATGTAGCTCGAGCGCTCGCGCGCCGACAGGCGCCCGGGCGACATCGACTGCTCGTCCCGCGCGTCCACCAGCAGCGTGGCCGTGGCGACGTAGCGCTTGGGCATGATCAGCGCGGCGGCGACCGCGGCGACGATGGTCGCCGCGAGCACCAGCATGAATGCCTTGCGTCGCGCGCGCAGGGCCAGCAGGAACTGATTGAGGTCCATGTCTATGCCTTCCCTTTAAAAGAGCGATTCCCGGACGTAGATGACATCGTTCGCCTGCAGCACGTCGCGCAGGCCGGCGTTGGCCTCCACCGGCTTGCCGTCGGGGCCGTTGCGGCGCAGCTTCAGGCGCCGGTCGCTGCCGCGCGGCGTGATGCCGCCGCCGGCGGCGAGCGCCTGCATCACCGTCATGTTCGGCTCCAGGCGGTAGGCGCCGGCGCGCGTCACCTCGCCGTAGATGTAGAACGTGGGCGCGCGCTCGACGTGGACGGTCTCGCCGCCCTTCAGCTCGAACGGCTTGCCCAGGACATCGACCTTGTGCTCCTTGCCGTCGCGGATCACGGTGACGGTCTCGGAGCCGGTAGCGGAGACGCCCCCGGCAGCGGCGATCACGTCGGCCAGGCGCGAGCTCGACTCGTCGAGCGGGTAGCGGCCGGGGCGCGCGACCATGCCGAGCACCGAGACCTGCCGGCTGCGCAGCGTGACCAGCCCGACGCTCACCTGCGGGTTGTTGAGGAACTTGCCGCGCTTGAGCGCCGCGGCAATCTCGGCGCCGGCGCCGGCGGGCGTGAGTCCGGCAATCTTCAGCTCGCCCACCAGGGGCAGCGTCACCATGCCCTTTTCTGTGATGCGCGTCTCGGTGGTGAGGTCGGGCTGCTGGAACACGGTCACCCGCACCGCGTCCCCGACCCCGAGCTTCTCGCCCGACTGCGCAAACGCGCCGGCCGCCATGGCCAGCATCAACAGTCCCAATGCAATGCGTTTCATCGTCACCTCGCTTTGAATTCGTCTGCGTAATCGATGCGTGCGGCGCCGCGCAGGCGCTGGAGCTCCGCGGCGGCGAGCTCCATGCGCTTGCGTCCCGCCAGGAACTGCTCGATGAGCGGCGCCGCCTGCTGCTCGGAGAGCGGCGCCTCGTCGGCGTGCACCAGCTGGATCACCGAGGCGCCCGGTGGCGCGGCGAACACCGCGATGTCGCCCGGCTTCATGCGCGCGAGCTGCGGCAGCCAGGCGAGCGGCACCTGCTCCGCGGGCTGGACGCTGGCGGTGACGCTGAACTTCGCCTTGCGCTGGCGCAGCCACGCGGCCGCCTCGTCCAGGCCGCTCACGCCGGCGATCTCGCTGCGCAGCACGTCCAGGAGCTCGGCCGGCGCGGAAACCGCCAGCTCGCGCAGCCGGTAGATGCGCCGCTCGGCGAAGAGCGCCGGGTTCTGGGCGTAGAAGGCGCGTACCTCCTCGCGGGTGCTGCGGGCCGGCCCGGCGACGCGCTCCAGCCACGCGCTGGCGAGAACCTGGCGGCGTGCGCTCTCGATCGCCTCGGCGACCTTCGGCTCGCGCTCGAGGTGGGCCTCGAGCGCCTTCTGCGCCAGCAGCTCGCGCTCGATGATCTCCTGCAGGGCCTGCGCGCTGACCGCCTCGGCGGCGGAAATCTCCGTGTCGTTCACCTTCGCGACGACCCGCATGCCGGCGCGCGTCGCGTCGGCGTTGCCGCAGCCGAGGGGCACGACGAGCAGGAGAAGGAAGGCGAGCCTCACAGCGGGCTCACCAGGCGGCGGTGCGCGACCCAACCGGCGAGCGCGAGGCCGGAAAAAAGCAGCACCCAGCGCTCGGGCTCGTGAACCGCGCGGACCGAGAAGCGCGGCTCGGCGGCGGGCGGCTGCACGAAGGTGACGCGCAGCGGCGCCTGCGCGGCGACCGGCTCGGCGATGCGCGGCGCGGCGGCGGACAGGCGCACCATGTCGACGAAGGATGCGAGCTCCCGGTGCGCGGCGGGCGCTTCGGCTCGCGCCGCCGCGGCGGGCGCGGCGCAGGCACAGGCGATCAGGAAAACAAGAGCTCGCATCAGCTAAGGGATGCTAGGTGCGGTCTGTTACGAGGGTGGACCGCCGCCGCCGGAGCATCATCGTCCGGACGGACTACCAAAAAAAAACGGGGCCATGGCCCCGTTCTTTCCGAATCAAAGAAATTCTCTATGGATTCAGGATGCGCAGCTCGAGCGACTTGCCGATCGCCTGCGTGCGGTTCACGACGTTGAGCTTCCTCAGGATCTTCTGCACGTGGTTCTTCACCGTGAGCGGGCTGATCTTGAGGATGGCGCCGATCTCGAAGTTGCTCTTGCCGAGGTAGATCCACTTGAGGATGTCCTGCTCGCGCACCGTGAGCACGCTCTGGCCTGAGGCCTTGTTGTCGGCACCGCTCTGCGTGCGCTGCGCGAGCTGCGTGCGCACCCACGCCGAGTGCAGCGACGGCGCGAGTAGCTGCGCGAGATAGGCCTGGCGCGGGCCGACGCTGCCCGAGCGGCAGGCGAAGGTGAACAGCGTCACCGCGCGGCCGTCGGCGTCGTGCACGCCGTGCACAAGGAGCTGCGTCGCGCCGAGGCGCTCGATCTCGCGCGCGAAGGCGCCGTTGCCCAGCGGGCTTCCCGCCGTATCCATGACAACCGGCTGGTAGCGCCGTTCCTCCCATGCCTTGAGCAGCGCCGGGGCGACGGCGGTGTCGCGCAGGAACATGTCGCTGAACATCGCCGGGTCCGGCGTGGTCATGGAGAAGCCGTCGGCGCGGAACGCCGGCGGCTTGCCGTGGCATAGCGTGCACACCAGCAGCTCGTGGCGGATGAGGCTCTGCAGCAGCCCCTGCGTCCAGCTGAAGAAGTGTGCGCGCGCGTGCACGCGCAGCGATGCGTCGAGGTTTAGCACGATCGATTCGATCTGCAGGAAATCGGTCGCGGCGGTGCGGCCGTCGCCCTTCGGCTCGCCCGCGGGGGCGATGGGAAGCGGCTGCGTCGCGGTGGGCTGTGCTGGCGTCGTCGTCGTGGTCATTGGCATGGCTCCCTGCACTATAGTCGTGTGGTTTGGTCAACCGTTCGTCTGGCGCATGCGCCAAACGCTAGTCCGATGAGGCTACAAACGCGGTGCGCGGGAAACATCGTCGTTGAACCCGGGTCGCCCAAACTGCGATGGCTTTGCAAGCCACGCGCGCAACTCCCATCCAGGCTCCCGCGAAACTCCTGCGCAGCCAACCCGGCACCGCGGCGCTGCTGCAGGCGGCGATCGATCCGCTGGTGGCGATCGGCATGCTCGCCGCCGCGGTCGCGGCGTTCGGCGCGCGCTTCGACGGCGCCTGCCTGATCCTCGCGCTGCTGGTCTTCGCCATGACCTTCCCGGGCAGCCTCGCGCGCGAGGCCGGCGCGGGCTCCGGCGAGCTGATGCTCGACATCGTCGCCGGCTGGGCGGCGATCGTGGTGCTGCTGCTGCTGCTCGGCTGGTCCTCGCGCACGCTGGAGATCTTCGACCCACGCGTGCTGCTCGCCTGGTCCCTCGCCACGCCGGCGGCGCTGTTCGCCGCGCACCGGCTGCTGCCGCTCGTGCTGCCGCGCCTGCTCGCGGCCGAGGGCCTGCGCAGGACCGCGGTGATCGCCGGCGCCAACGACCTCGGCCGCGGCCTCGCGCAGCGGCTGCGCGCCGACCCGATGCTCGGCGTGCGCTTCAGCGGCTACTTCGACGACCGCGCGCCCGAGCGCACCCGCGAGAACGTCCTTGGCGAGATCAGCACCCTCCCCGACTACGTGCGCGCGAACAACATCGACATCATCTACATCGCCCTGCCGATGGCCTCGCAGCCGCGCATCCTCAATCTCCTGGAGGACCTGCGCGACTCGACCGCCTCGATCTACTTTGTCCCGGACATTTTCGTCTTCGACCTGATCCAGGCGCGCGTCGACTCGATCGGCGACCTGCCGGTGGTGGCGGTGTGCGAGACGCCGTTCTACGGCTTCAACGGCCTGGTGAAGCGCGCGAGCGACCTGCTGCTCGCATCGCTGATTCTCTTCTTCATCGGTCCGCTCATGCTGGCGATCGCCATGGGCGTCAAGCTTTCCTCGCCGGGCCCGGTCCTCTTCAGGCAGCGCCGCTACGGCGTCGACGGCCGCAAGATCGTCGTCTACAAGTTCCGCACCATGACGGTGGCCGAGGACGGCGACGTGGTGCGCCAGGCGACGAAGAACGACAGCCGCGTCACGCGCTTCGGCGCGTTCCTGCGCCGCACCTCGCTCGACGAGCTGCCACAGTTCATCAACGTGCTGCAGGGGCGCATGAGCGTGGTCGGGCCGCGGCCGCACGCCGTGGCGCACAACGAGCTCTACCGCAAGCTGATCCGCGGCTACATGATCC
>JAQSVY010000178.1 GCA_029266935.1 Burkholderiales bacterium | reverse complement strand
CCAGAAGCGCACCGGCATCCGCGCGCGCGTCAAGCTGCCGCCGGAGTCGACCAAGCTCGACATCGACGTCGCCACGACGATGTTCCGCATCTTCCAGGAAATCCTCACCAACGTGGCGCGGCACTCGCGCGCCACGCGCATCGACGTCGAGCTCGCCATCGGCGAGGATCAGGTGACCCTGGGGGTTGCCGACAACGGCGTCGGCATCGCGCCCGCCGACCTGAACGGCAAGAAATCGCTCGGCCTGCTCGGCATGCACGAGCGGGCGCTGCTCTTCGGCGGCGAGGTGAAGATCACCGGCTCCAGCGGCGAGGGCACCCGGGTACTCGTTTCCATTCCCATCAGAAGCAGGTCATGAAAGTCATCATCGCCGACGATCATCCGGTCGTACGCCAGGGCTTGCGGCAGATGCTCGCGGTCGAGTCCGACCTCGATGTCGTCGGCGAGGCGAAGAACGGCCAGGAAGTGGTCGAGCTCTCGCGCAAGGTGCCTTGGGAAGTCGCCGTGCTCGACTACAACATGCCGGGCAAGAACGGCCTGGAGCTCATCAAGGAGCTGCGCCAGCGCTATCCCGGGCGCGCCGTGCTCATCCTCAGCATGTACCCCGAGGACCGCTACGCAGTGCGCGCGCTCAAGGCGGGCGCGGCGGGCTATCTGACCAAGGAAAGCGCACCCGAGGAGCTGGTGAGCGCCATCCGCAAGGTCGCCGGCGGCGGGCGCTACGTCACGCCGAGCCTAGGCGAGAAGCTCGCGCTCGAGCTCGAGGACAACCGCGGCAAGCCGCTGCACGAGACGCTCTCGGACCGCGAGTACCAGGTGATGTGGATGATCGCCTCGGGCAAGACGGTGCGCCAGATCGCCGACGAGCTCTTCCTCTCGCCCAACACCGTCAGCACCCACCGCACGCGCATCCTGCGCAAGATGAACATGAAATCAAACGCGGAGCTGATGCACTACGCGATCGCGCACCACCTCGTCGACTGACGATGGGAAATCGGGGTCTGACCCCGATCTTTCCTGGTTCTGAAGTTTGGGGTCTGACCCCGATTTCCACCTGAGGTATTGCGGGCCGAGCTCCGCGACGCTGTTACAGCCGAGCAGCGCCATGACCCGGTCCACTTCGCTCTTGAGAATCTCGAGCGCCTGCCGCGCGCCGGCCTCGCCGCTGGCGGCGACACCGTAGAGCACGGCGCGGCCGAGCAGCACGAAGTCGGCGCCGAGCGCCAGGGCCTTGACGATGTCGGCGCCGCGGCGGAAGCCGCCGTCGACGAGCACGCTCAGCCGCTCGCCCACCGCCGCGACGATCGCCGGCAGCGCCTCGAGCGAGGCGAGCGCGCCGTCGAGCTGCCGCCCGCCATGGTTGGAGACGACGATGCCGTCGGCGCCGTGGCGCGCCGCGAGCTCTGCATCCTCGACCGTGAGGACGCCTTTCACCAGCAGCTTGCGCGGCCACGCGTCGCGCAGCCAGGCGAAATCGGACCAGTCGGCGCGGTCGCGGCGTAGCGTCCAGTCGCGGAGGTCGCGACCAACGATGCTGCGCAGGTAGACGCCGGCGAGCCAGCGTGGATGCGCGAGGCCGTCGAGCACGGTGCGCGCGCCCAGGCGCAGCGGCAGGCCGAAGCCGTTTCGCCGGTCGTGCTCGCGGTTGCCGCCGACCGGCACGTCGACCGTCAGCATCAGCGCCTCGCATCCCGCCTCCAGCGCGCGTCGCACCAGCGCCGCGGCCGCGTCGCGCTCCCGCGGCAGATAGAGCTGGAACCACGGCGCGGCGCCGCCGCGGCGCGCCACCTCCTCGAGCGGCACGAAGGAATGCGTCGACAGCGCGAAGGGCAGGCCGGCGGCACACGCCGCGCGCGCGAGCGCCACCTCGGCGTCGCGCCAGCACAGCCCCGCAGCGCCGAGCGGCGCGATGCCGAAGGGCGCGGCAAACGGGCGCCCGAGCAGGCGCGTCGCCTGGCTGCGCCGCGAGACGTCGACCAGCATGCGCGGCGCGAAGCGGATCGCCTCGAAGGCCTCGCGGTTGGCGCGCAGCGTGCGGCCTTCCTCCGCGCCGCCGTCGACGTACTCGTAGACGATGCGCGGCAGGCGGCGCCGCGCGGCGAATCGCAGGTCCTCGATGTTGCGCGCTTGCGCCACTAGGCGGGCTGGGGCAGGAAGCGCTTCGCCCGATGCCGCGCGTAGCTGCGCCAGTACAGATACAGCGTCGGCAGCGGGTCGCGCAGCTCCCAGGTGAGGTGATAGCTGTTCGCCGCCTCCCAGGCCGAGCGCAGTGCCCACGCTGCGAGCGCGGCTGGCGTACTGCGGCTGCGGCGCGCGGCCTCGAGCCAGGCGCGGATGTCGCCGTAGAGCCAGTGGTAGGCGCGCCCGGCGCGATAGGGCGCGGCCAGCGGCGCCGGGCAGGGCGCGCGCTTGCTGGCATAGTCGGCGAGGCGCAGTGCGAGCAGTGGAAAGTCGTAGCCGAGCTGGTAAGGCAGCACCGCGGTGCTGTCCATACGCGCATTGAACTCGAGGAAGGCGACGGCGCCGCTTGCCTCGTCGACGAGGAACTGGATGCAGCCGATGCCGGTATAGGCGAGGCTGCGCGTGATTCGCTCGCAGTACTCACGCAGCGCCGCGCTGGGAGCCGCCGAGACGCCGCACACGCCGATCCCGGTGTCGTCGGGCTCGTCGGTGCGCAGCACCTTCTGCTGGAAGAAGGCCACGAGCCGCCCGTCCGCGGCGGCGATGTGGCAGTTGTGCCGCCGGCCGACGCCGAATTTCTGCAGCACCAGTGATGAGGGGTCGGGATCGGTAGCGATGTCGGCGAGGAACGCGTCGAGCGCGGTCGGGCCGTCGCAGATGAGCGCCTTGCGCTCGCGCACCTGTGCAGAGGAGTCCTTGCGCTTAACGACCACCGGAAATCCCATCTCGCGGGCGGCCTGCCGGCAGCTTTGGGCGTCGGCGAAAGGCTGCCAGGGGAGGGAGGGGACGCCCAGGCCCGCGGCAAGCGCGTACATGCGCCGCTTGTCGAAACAGGCCGCGACCGCACCGGGATCCGCGTTGGCCCAGATGGCGAGAGGCGCGAAACGATCGGCCTCGCCGATCACGCGGCGCAAGGGCGTCTCGCCGACCGTGAAAACGTACTCCGGCCTCTCTGCGCGCAGCCACGCCTCGAGCACAGTGAGGAAGTGCTGGGCAGATGAACCCTCATAGTGCCAGCGCCCCGCTACGTAGCGCGAGCGCGCGGTGAAACTATCGGGGTCGCCGGTGCCGAGGATCACCTGGTAGCCGGCCCGGGCGAGCGAGCGCACGACCGTAATCGTCTGCCGATAGTCGCCCAGGACGAGCACGCGCTCGCCGCGCTTGGATCCTTGCATCGCAGGGCATGTTGGACGAGCCGTATTGCGGGCGAATGCCGGCGTGCCTACCGCCGTTTGGACTAGAAGCGGTGCTTCGCGCTTTGTAGTTGAAACCACGACAACCTCGCGGGACGTTTCCCGATACCCCGCGTCATTCATCCCCCGTAGGATGCAGGTCGTCTTAGGTTCTTAAGAATTAATCACTTTTCGCGTTGGGGACGACCATGGAATCGATTCACGCTGGCCTGCAGATGATGCTCGACCGAGGGGAGCTGCTGAAGGCGCTGCGCGGCTTACGTCGCGGCGATTTCTCCGTGCGCATGCCGCTCAATCTGACTGGCGTCGACGGCGAGATCGCGCAGGCTTTCAACGACTGCGTCGAGCTCGAGGAGGCGAAGGCGGCCGAGATCGCGCGCATCGCGGAGCAGGTCGGCAAGGAAGGGCAGACCGGCGCGCGCATGAGCCTGCCGGGCGCCTCGGGCTCCTGGATCGACGTCGTCCAGTCGATCAACACGCTCATCACGGACATGGTGTACCCGGTGAACGAGGTGGCGCGCGTGATCGGCTCGGTGGCGAAGGGGGACCTCTCGCAGACGATGGTGCTCGAGGTCGACGGCCGCCCGCTGCGCGGGGAGGCACTGCGCCTGGGCACGGTGGTGAACACGATGGTCGGCCAGCTGAACGGCTTTGCCTCGGAAGTCTCGCGCGTGGCGCGCGAAGTGGGAACGGAAGGCAAGCTCGGCGGCCAGGCGCAGGTGCCCGGCGTTGCGGGCGTGTGGAAGGACCTCACCGACAACGTCAACTCGATGGCGGCCAACCTCACCGGCCAGGTGAGGAACATCGCCGAGGTGACGACCGCCGTGGCGCGGGGCGACCTCTCGAAGAAGATCACGGTGGACGTCAAGGGCGAGATC
>JAQSVY010000001.1 GCA_029266935.1 Burkholderiales bacterium | reverse complement strand
CTCGGGCGACGACCGCAAGGGCATCGCCAGCGCCTACGGCCCGAGCGGCGCCTTCATGAGCTGCGAGTACCAGATGAATTCGCCGGCGCAGGGCGCGGGGACCTGCTTGTTCTCGAGCGGCGCCCGCTACAAGGTTCACATCGGCAATTGAGCGCGAGGATGAGGTGGTCACGCCTTGCGGTGCACGGCGTGTCCGCCGCAGCCCGCGCGCATGAGCGCGATCAGCTTGCGCGCGTGGTCGGAGCGCCCCTGGCTGGAGAACCGCGCCATGAGCGCCGTGGTGATCACCGGCGCCGACACGCCGAGCTCGATCGCCTCGGTGGCGGTCCAGCGTCCGGCGCCAGAGTCATCGATGACGGGCGCCACGCCCTCGAGCGATTCGTTATCCTTCAGGATCACGGCGCACAGGTCGAGCAGCCACGAGCGCACCACGCTGCCGCGGCGCCAGGTCTCGGCGAGGCGGGCGGGGTCGATGTCGAGGTCGCGCCGCGCCGCGAGCAGCGCGAAGCCCTCGGCGAGCGCCTGCATGATGCCGTATTCGATTCCGTTGTGGACCATCTTGCCGAAGTGTCCGGCGCCGCTTGGGCCGCAATGCAGCCAGCCCGCTTCCGGCGCCGGCGCGAGCACCCTCGCGTAGGGCTCGAAGATCTCGATCGTCTTGGGCGTGCCGCCGAGCATCAGGCAATAGCCGTGCTCGAGCCCGTGAATGCCGCCGGAGACGCCGGCGTCGATGTAGCGCAGGCCCTGCTGCGAGAGCGTGAGCGCCCGGTGCATCGAGTCGCGGTAATAGCCGTTGCCGCCGTCGACCAGCATGTCGCCCGCCGAAACGAGCGGCAGGAGGTCGCGGATCGCTTCCTCGACCGCGGCGCCCGCCGACAGCATGAGCAGGATGACACGCTCACCCGCCAGGCGAGCGCAAAGCGCGGCGAGATTCTCCGCGCAGTGGACATTGCGCTCATCGGCGAGCGCCTGTCGGGCGGCTTCGGCCTGGTCGTAGCACACCGCCTGCACCCCGGCGCGCGCGAGCCGCCGCGCCATGCCTGTGCCCATCCCGCCTAGCCCGACGATCCCGAGTTGCATGTCCGCTCCTGAACGAGTGCCTCGATGCGAGGGTCTGAGCGTTACATGTGGCTCGATCTTCTGCAATGGCCCGCGATGGCGGTTACCGTCGTCGCGGCGTGGCTGGTGGGCTCGCGTTCAGCGCACCGGCGTGCGCTGGGCTTCTGGTGCTTTCTCGCCGGCAACGTGCTGTGGGTGGCGTGGGGCTTGCACGACAGCGCGTATGCCCTAGTGGCGCTGCAGTTCTTCCTCGCCGCGCTCAACGCGCGCGGCATCTACAAGAACGAGTGAGCGATGCGGCTCGCCAGCGCCTCGGAGTCCACCCCGGTCGGCGAGACGCCGATGTTCTCGACATCCTCGAAGCCGCGTAGCCAGGTGAGCTGGCGCTTGGCAAGCTGGCGGGTGGCGGCGACAGCGTGCTCGGTGAGCGCTGCCGCGTCGATCTCGCGCTCGAGGTACTGCCAGACCTGCCGGTAGCCGGCGGCGCGCATGCTCGGCATCGCTGGCGTCAGCCGATATTTCCTCCTGAGGGTCTTGACCTCATCGATCAGGCCCGCCTGCAGCATGCCCGCGAAGCGCGCCGCGATGCGCCGGTGCAGCTCGGCGCGATCGCGTGGCACGAGCGCGAACGCCTTGACGCGGAATGGGAGCTCACTCTTTGCGGCGCCGTGCAGCGCGGAGAGCGGCTTGCCGGTGAGGCGCCATACCTCGAGCGCGCGCTGGATGCGCTGCGAATCGTTGGGCGCGATGCGCTGCGCCGAGCGCGGGTCGACCTGGGCGAGTTCGGCGTGCAGCGCCGGCCAGCCGCGCAGCGCTGCCTGTTCGTCTATGTTTTCCCGGATCTCCGCGTTGGCTGGCGGCAGCGCATCGAGCCCGCCCACGAGCGCGCGATAGTAGAGCATGGTGCCCCCGACAAAGAGCGGCACGCGTTTCCTGCCCAGAATGTCGGCCGCGGCGCAAATCGCGTCGCTGCGCCAGCGCCCGCTCGAGTAGGCCTGGTCGGGATCGACCACGTCGATGAGGTGGTGCGGCACACGCGCGCGCTCCTCGCGGCTCGGCTTGGCAGTGCCGATGTCCATGCCGCGGTAGACCTGCGCCGAGTCCATCGATACGATCTCCACCGGCAGCCGGGCGGCGAGGTCGGCGGCGAGGCTCGACTTGCCGATCGCGGTCGGCCCGAGCAGAACGAGCGCGCGCGGCAAAGGCTAGCGGCCGCCGGAGACGTCGACTAGTGCGCCGCTCATGTAGGAGGACTCCTCGGAAGCGAGCCACAGGATCACACGTGCGACCTCCTCCGCTTTCCCCGGGCGCCCAAGCGGCGCCGCGGCGCCGATGCGCTCGACGCGGCCGGGGTCGCCGCTGGAGAGATGAATCTCGGTGCGGATGATGCCGGGGCGCACTGCGTTCACGCGGATCCCCTCATCGCCGACCTCCTTCGCCAGTCCGACGGTGAACGTGTCGATTGCCCCCTTGGCGGCGGCATAGTCGACGTATTCGCCCGGGCCACCGAGCTTGGCGGCGATGGACGACAGGTTGACGATGACGCCACCTTTACCGCCGTGCCTGCGCGACATTCTCTTAACGGCCTCGCGCGCGCAGAGAAAGCTGCCGAAGACGTTGACAGCGAACATCCGCTGCAGCCGCGCCGGCGTGAGCGCCTCGACGCGCGTACCCAGATCGACGATGCCGGCGTTGTTGACCAGCGCGCTGACGGGCCCAAGCTCGCGATCGACCGTTTCGAACAGGCGCAGCACGTCGCCCTCGTCGGACACGTCACCCGCCACGGCGATGGCGCCTGCACCGATTTCCTTCGCCAGCCGCTCGGCAGCATCGCGCTCGCGACGGTAGTTGACGCACACCGCGTAGCCGCGCGTCGCCGCGAGGCGTGCGGTCGCCGCGCCGATGCCGCGGCTGCCGCCCGTGACAATCATCACGCCGCCCATCAACGCCCGCGCAGGAACAGCCGATCGAGGTCGGCGAGGCTGAGCTGGTACCAGGTCGGGCGGCCGTGGTTGCAGCTCCCAGAGCGTTCGGTCTCCTCCATCTCGCGCAGCAGCGCGTCCATTTCCGCGAGGCTGAGCGCGCGGTTGGCGCGCACCGCGGCATGGCAGGCCATGCTGGCGAAGAGCTCGTTCTGTCGGCTCTCCAGTACCTGGCTCGCGCCGTACTCACGCATCTCGCGCAGCACGTTGCGCGCCAGGCCGGGGATGTCGCCACCGGCGAGCAGCGCAGGTGCCGCGCTTACGGTGAGCTCGTTTGGCCCCGATACGGTCGTCTCCAGCCCCAGGCGCAGCAAGCTGTCGCGGTTCTCCTCGGCTGCTGCGGTATCGAGCGCATCCACGGCGAGCACCGCGGGCACCAGCAGCCGCTGGCGCGCCACCTCGCCCGCGTCGAGCCCAAGCTTGAGCTTCTCCATGAGGATGCGCTCATGCGCGGCATGCATATCGACGAGGACCAGCCCGGCCTCGTTCTGCGCCAGGATGTAGACGCCGTGCAGTTGCCCCAGGGCGTGGCCGAGCGGGCGCGGCCTGTCTTCGAGCAGCGGTTGGTAAGCCGGCGCAGGCTGGGCCAGTGCTAGGCCAGCCTGAAGTAGAGAACCAGACATCGACACCGAGGCGTAGCTCACCGGCGCCTCGGCGGCGCTCTGCGAGAGCGCGCGGCGCAGCGCGTGCAGCACAAACTGGTGCACGGCGCGCGCGTCGCGGAAGCGAACTTCGGTCTTGGCGGGATGCACGTTGACGTCGACGCCGCGCGGGTCAAGCTCGAGGAAGAACACGTACGCCGGCTGGCGCTCGCCGTGCAGCAGCTCCGAGTAGGCCTCGCGCGCGGCGTGCGCGAGGAGCCGATCGCGTACGAAGCGTCCGTTCACGAAGAAGTATTGCGTATCGGCGCGGGGCGTGGCGGCCTGCGGCAGGCCGGCAAGCCCGGTGAGCATCAATACCCCGCCGCTTGCTTCCACGGGGATGCATCGATTGGAAAATGCTTCACCCAGCAGCGCCGCGGCGCGCTCGGCCGCGGTCTGCGGCCGCAGATGGCGGCTGACGCGGCCGTTGTGCTGGAGCGAGAAGGCGACCTGCGGCCATGCCAAGGCGATGCGCGTGAATGCCTCGTCGCAATGGCCGAACTCGGTGGCCTCGCTGCGCAGGAACTTACGGCGCGCCGGTGTGTTGAAGTAGAGCTCGGCCACCTCGACCGTCGTACCGGGGGCGCGCGCGGCCGGCTCGGGCTCGGCGGCGCGTGCGCCTTCGGCGCGGATCACGCTGCCATGCGGCGCCCCGCGCGTGCGGGAGGCGAGCGTCAGGCGCGACACCGAGGCGATCGAGGCGAGCGCCTCGCCGCGGAAGCCCATGGTGGCGACCGCCTCGAGGTCTTCGAGGCTGCCGATCTTGCTGGTGGCGTGCCGCGCGAGGGCGAGCGGCAGGTGCTCGCGCGCGATGCCCTCGCCGTCGTCCTCGACCTGGATGCGCCGCGCGCCGCCTTCGTCGAGGGTTACCGAGATCGCCCGTGCCCCGGCGTCGAGGCTGTTCTCGAGCAGTTCCTTCAGCACCGAGGCGGGCCGCTCCACGACCTCGCCCGCCGCTATCTGGCTCACGAGCAGCTCGGGTAGGACGCGAATCGCCGGCACGGGAAGAGTATATAGAATCCCGCCCATGGAGCTCGCTGCCTGGGCGTGGGATCTCGCGGTGCATCTCGACGTGCACCTCGCGGCGTTCGTCGCGCAACACGGTGTCTGGGTATACGCGCTGCTTTTCGCGATCGTGTTCTGTGAAACAGGCCTGGTGGTGACGCCGTTTCTTCCAGGGGACTCGCTGCTGTTCGTGGTCGGCACGCTCGCCGCCGCGGGCGGCATGGACATCGGCCTGGTGATGGCGGTGCTGGTCGCCGCAGCCCTCTGCGGCGACAACGTGAACTACTGGGTCGGCCGCTGGGTGGGCCCAAAGGTCTTCCACTACGAGCAGTCGCGCTGGTTCAACCCACGCCACCTCGCCCGCACTCACGAGTTCTACGAGCGCCACGGCGGCAAGACCATCATCATCGCGCGCTTCATGCCGATCGTGCGCACCTACGTGCCTTTCGTCGCTGGCTTGGGCGCGATGCCCTATGCGCGCTATCTCGCTTTCTGCGTCGCCGGCGCGCTGCTGTGGGTGGGGTCGCTTTGCCTTGCGGGCTACTTCTTCGGCAACATCCCGGCCGTCAAGGCGAACCTCACGCTCGTCATCATCGCCATCGTCGTTCTGTCAATCTCGCCCGGTCTCTTCGCTTGGCTCCGTTCGCGCCGCGGGCGCAGCGTGACGGCCCTGTAGCGCCAAAAAAAGAGGCGGCCGGAGCCGCCTCTCTGCCTTCCCTTGGGAGCGCTACCTCGAGCGCGTCGTCGGTACCACTTTCAGGTCGCCGCGTCCCATGATGGGGCGCTCCGTGCCAGTCGCATCGACGACCTTGCCTTTCAGGAAACCCACGGAACTTCCAGCGATGAAGTGGGCAAGCTGGTTGTCGAAGTGGCAGACCAAGTCGAGGCGACCGTCCCCGTTTACGTCTTCGCCGCCCTTGCCACAGCTCCTTCGGCTGTTCTCATCACCCGTGGCACCGAATGTCAACGATTCCACAACGACGTTCAGGGCATCGAACTCGTCCGACGAGAGCAATGCGACGGGGATATTGCCTTTGGATTTCAGGTTCAACGGGGCGCTGACGCCGCTGCCCGGCTTGATCGCGAGGTTGATCTGCTGCACCGTCACGGGCGCCGCGCCCGGCGTGATCACGAGCTTGTAGGTTCCGTTCTGGCCGGCCGTGAAGCCTGAGCCGCTTTCTAGCGCACCACCGGTGATGAAGGTGAGCCTATGCGGGCTGACGATCACCTGCCAGCTTCCGGTGATGTCGAGAGGATAGTTCTCGATGATGGCGTCCTTCGTCTGCGTCGGGAAGCTGATCTCCCTCCTCTCCGAGGAGGGTTTGGGGGTGAAGAGAGTCAGGATCGGGTCGAAGCTCAGCAGACCACCGGTGGGCGCCTCAAGGTGAATGGTGACGATGGTGCCGGCTTCGGCGTAAAACGAATACACGTCGACTTCAGGCGCAATCTTTGTGGGCGATAGCCCGATCCTTCCGTAAACCGTCGCGCCTTGGGTTGCGACTGAAAGGTCGCCAGGCTCGGATAGCACCTGCGAGACTTGCAAGGCGTTCACAACGAACGCCCCCGAGTTCGGCTCGACCTCATTTATCTCGATCGCCAGAGCTGGGCCGCTAAATGCAATTACCCCCGTTAGGGCTGCTGCCAACAAACTGCGACGAAGCGCGGTTTGCTTTTTCATGGTTGCCTCTTATTCATTCTGTCGCTTATGTGCGACGTTCGTTCTGCGGCTCCATTTAGCTATGCGCGCCAAACCCCGTCGATGAAAAAAGCCCGTACCGCACTGGCCGGGTGTGCACTATGCACGCGTGGCAGGTCAGGTCCGTGACGAAGGTCACGCACCTTTACGAAAGCTGTCAGTTCAGAGCGAGCGGTGAGGCGGGGCGCGGAGGGTGCTTGGCGATGTAGTCGCGGATGCCTTCGAGCAGCGCCTTCGCGAGCTTGTGCTGGTAGGACTCGTCGTTGAGGCGCCTTTCCTCCTGTGGATTGGAGATGAAGGCGGTCTCCACGAGGATCGAGGGTACGTCGGGCGCCTTGAGGACGGCGAAGCTCGCTTGCTCTACGCGGGGCTTGTGCAGCGTGTTGACCGTTTCGAGGCGCCGCAGCACCGAGCTGCCGAGGCGCAGGCTGTGGTCGATGGTCGCCGTCTGGGAGAGATCGAGCAGGGTCTGTGCGAGGTAGCGGTCCTTGACGTCGAGGTTGACCCCGCCGACCAGGTCGGCCTCGTTCTCCTTCTTCGCCAGCCACTGCGCGGCCTCCGAAGTGGCGCGGCGCTCCGAGAGCGCGAACACCGAAGACCCACGCGCGTGCGGGCGGACGAAGGCGTCGGCGTGGATGGAGACGAAGAGATCCGCGCGCACCCTGCGCGCCTTCTCAACGCGCGCCTGCAGCGGCAGGTAGAAGTCGCCGTCGCGCGTGAGGAGCGCGCGCATGTTGGGCTCCGCGTCGATGAGCGCTTTCAGGCGTCGCGCGACGGTGAGCGTCACGTCCTTTTCGCGCGAGCCGTGGCGGCCGATCGCGCCCGGATCCTCGCCGCCGTGCCCGGGGTCGATGACGATGGTGGCAAGGCGGGCGACGGTGCCCTGGTCCGATCTCGCTTTCTTCTGCGATTCCGCGATGAGCGCCACCAGCGGGTCGACGGCGAGCGCTGGGTAGATGTCGAGGACCAGGCGATGACCGTATTCGCCGATGGGCTTCAGGGTGAACACCTGGGGCACGACCTCGGTCTTGAGGTCCATCACTACGCGGATCACCCCCGGCCGGTTGTGCGCCACGCGCAGTCCCTGGATGTAAGGGTCCTCCGCGGTGACCTTGCCGTGCAGCTCGGCGAGCGCGACGGACAGCTGGCCCAACTCCAGGTCGAGCACCAGCCGCTCGGGTTCCTTCAAGGAAAAGACGCTGTGCTTGATCTCGCCTTTGGATTCCAGCGTGATGCGGGTGTAATCACGCGCGGGCCAGATGCGGCCCGCCAGAACCTGCGCCTCGGCAGCGCCTACGAGAAAAACCGCAGCGAGGAGAGCCAGGAGGCGCCCGCCGGCGTGCGCGCTTCGATGCGGGCCTGGCGCCCCTCGCCCGCGAATTCCAGCGTCAGCTCGAGATCCGGCGGCGCCAGATCGGGCGCAGCCCGCTCTGGCCACTCGACGATGCAGGCCGAAGCCGGATTGAAGTATTCGCGGAAACCTGAGCTGCGCCATTCCGATCGGTCCTTGAACCGATATAAATCAAAATGATATAAGTCTAATCTCGAAAGCGTGTAAGGTTCAAGCAAAGCATAGCTGGGGCTCTTGACCCGCGCGTGATGCCCCAGGGCCCGCAACAGGCCCCGCACCAGGGTCGTTTTGCCCGCCCCGAGCTCTCCCTTAAGGTGCAGTACCCGTCCGGGCCCGATGCCTGCGGCAAGCGCCTCGCCAAGCCGCAGCGTGGCGGCGGCGTCGGGCAAATTAAACTCGTACGGCATGGATACAACGTTGCTTGCACAGCGGATCAAGGCCTGGGGTGCGGAGCTTGGCTTCCAGGCCGTCGGAATCGCCGACGCCGACCTTTCGGCGGCCGAGCCACGGCTGCTCGAATGGCTGGCGCGGGGTTGGCATGGCGAGATGGAGTATATGGCGCGCCACGGCGCGCTCCGCGCCCGCCCGCGGGAGCTGCGGCCGGGCACGCTGCGCGTCATCTCCTGCCGCATGGATTACCTGAATGGCAAGCCCGGGGAAGACGGCGACTTTGAAAAAGCGCAGATCGCCCGCTACGCGCTCGGGCGCGATTACCACAAGGTGCTGCGCAGCCGGCTGCAGTCCCTTTGCGAGCGCATCACATCGGAGCTTGGGCACTTCGGCTATCGTGTGTTTTCGGATTCGGCGCCGGTGATGGAGGTCGAGCTCGCGGCGAAGGCCGGCCTCGGCTGGCGCGGCAAGCACACGCTGCTACTCTCGCGCGACGCGGGCTCTTGGTTCTTCCTCGGCGAGATTTATTGCGATCTGAAGCTGCCGGTCGATTCTGCCGAAAAAAACCATTGCGGTACCTGCGAGCGCTGCATCGATATCTGCCCGACGCAGGCGATCCGCGGCCCCTACCAGCTCGACGCGCGGCGCTGCATCTCCTACCTCACCATCGAGCACAAGGGCGCGATTCCCGAGGCGTTGCGCCCACTTATCGGCAATCGCATCTACGGCTGTGACGACTGCCAGACGGTCTGTCCATGGAACCGGTTTGCACAGTTCACCAAGGAGACGGACTTTCAAGTCCGAAACGCGCTGGATCGCTCGACGCTGGTCGAGCTCTTCGCCTGGACCGAGGAGGAATTCGACCTGCGCCTGCGCGGCTCGTCGATCCGCCGCATCGGCTACGAGCGCTGGCTGCGCAACCTCGCGGTGGCGCTGGGCAACGCGCCAGGCACGCCGGGCGTGATCTCGGCGCTGCGCGCCCGGGCGGACCATCCTTCCGCGCTTGTCAGGGAGCACGTCCGCTGGGCACTCTTGCGCCATGAACCTCTGGCGGCCTGACGCCCTCCTGCCCGGTTTCGAGGCGCTCGAGCTGCGCTTCCCAGACGACTACGACGGCGCGGTGGTGGCGACCCTGGTGCGCCTGCCGGTCGCCGACGCGCCGGCGGGGGCCGTGCTCTACGTGCATGGCTTCAGCGACTATTTTTTCCAGCGCCACATGGCCGAGCGATTCGCCGCCGAAGGTTACGCCTTCCATGCTCTCGACCTGCGCAAGCACGGCCGCTCGCTGCGCAGCCACCAGCACCCGAACTTCTGCAAGAGCCTCTCCGAGTATTACGCCGACATCAGCAGCGCCCTCGAGGCGATCGGCGCTCCGGTGTTGCTCGCCGGGCATTCGACCGGCGGCCTGCTCTGCTCACTCTACGCCCGTGAAGGCGAGTGCCGCGACCAGATCGAGCGGCTATGGCTGAACAGCGCTTTCCTCGACTGGAACGTGCCCGACTGGCGCAAGCCCCAGGTCCACGTCGCGGCGGCGCTCGGTCGCTTCTTCCCGTTTCTCAACGATCCAAAGGCATTCACGCCCGATTACACGCAGGCGCTTCTCGAGGAGTGGGACTTCGACACGAGGCTCAAGCCCGTGCACGGCTTTCCGCTCTACTACGGATGGGTCGGCGCGATCTCCGACGCGTTCGCCAAAGTGCACAAAGGCCTCGCGCTCCGGTGCCCGGTTCTCTCGATGCACGGCGACGAGGCGGACATCGTGCTCGACTGGCGCCACATCGCGCGCTGGTCGCGGCTGCTCGGCCCGGAGGTGACCGTGCTCTCCTTCCCGGGCGCCTGGCATGATCTCGTCTGCTCGCCGCGCCGCATCCGCGAGGAAATCTTCAGCCAGCTCTTCGCCTGGGCGGAACGAGCCGCAGTGTGACCAGCGTGGCGAGCGTCCACGCGACGTAGGCGGCGGTGAATACCCATTCGGGTGCCCGGTAGTAGAGGAGGTGCTGCAACCAGCGGGCGACGAACGATTCCGCACGTATGCCACCGCGCAGCAGGTCTTCCCACACCGTCAGCGGACAGGCGATGCCGAGAAGCGCCTCGGCCGCCACGACCGCGATGGCGCCGAGGTGCAGATAGCGAAACCAGGGATTGCGGATCCAGGTCCAGCCGAGCGTGGCGCCGATCCAGACCGCGATCAGGCCCGCGACGATGAACCCGGCAATCAAAAAATGAACAACGAGGAGCGCGTCGGCGATCAGCCGCGTTCCTGCGGCCGGCGCGGATCGGCGATCCACTCGCTCCAGGAGCCGGCGTAGAGCTTGCCGCCAGAGAGACCGGCGACCTCCATCGCGAGCAGGTTGTGGCAGGCGGCAACCCCGGAGCCGCAGTAGTGCACGACCTCGGAAGCGCGGTGGTCGCCCAGGATGCTTTCGAACTCGCGCTTCAGCTCGTCGGGCTCCTTGAAAGTCCCGTCCGCCCTCACGTTTTCCACGTTGAAGCGGTTGCGCGCCCCGGGAATGCGGCCGGCGATCGGGTCGATCGGCTCGGACTCCCCGCGCCAGCGCGCCGGAGCGCGGGCATCCACAAGAAGCGCCTTGCCAAGATTGTTCTTCACCTCGTGGACATCAACGGCGGCCTCCGTGCGCAGGCGGATGGGATAGCGCGTCGGCGCGAATCGAGGCACTTCGGACGTTACCGGCCGACCCTCCTTCACCCACTTGGCGAAGCCGCCGTCGAGCACGGCCGCTTTATCGTGGCCCACCCAGCGCAGCATCCACCACAGCCGCGCCGCCATGGCGCCGTTGCCGCCGTCGTAGCAGGCCGCCCGGTCTTCGGACTTGAGCCCTTGCTGGCCGAGCCAGGCGATGAAGGCGGCGGGATCGGGGAGCGGATGGCGGCCGTTCGAGCCGTCTTTAGGCGCAGAGAGGTCGCGATCTAGGCTCGCGAACGCCGCACCCGGGAGATGACCTTCGCGGTACTGGCTTTCGCCAAGCTCGGGCTTGGCGAGATCATGGCGGCAGTCGAAGACCCGCCAGCCGCTGAGGTCGCGGCTAAGTTCTGCCGTCGAGACGAGCGTGGAGCCACTCATGAAAATGCACCTCCGCGTCCTCCATCGGCGACTGGTATGGGCCGGCGTCGTCCAGGTCCTGTTCGTAGAGCGCGCGACGGCCGCGGTCCAGGCGCTTGCAGATCTCCTCGTCCTCGATAGCCGTCTCGACATAGGCTGCCTGCTGCGCGCGCACGAACTCGCGCTCGAAAAGCGCGATCTCCTCCGGGTAGTAGAACTCCACAACATTGGTGGTGCGCGTCGGCGAGCGTGGAATGAGGTGCGAAACGACCAGCACGTTCGGATACCACTCGAGCATCAGCCCCGGGTAGTACGTCATCCACAGCGCTCCCTGCTTCGGCGTGGCGCCATCGAGGAACTTGAGGCAGGCCTCGTGCCAGCGCCGGTAGGTGGGCGTACCCGCCTTCCCGAGGCCGGCTTTCGCGGCGACGATCTGCACCGAGAAGTCGGATCCATAGTCGACGGTGAAGTTCTTGCAGTCGGCGAAGTTGCCCAGCCCAGGATGGTAAGGGTCGACGTGGTAGACCTCGAGGTAGGTCTCGATAAAGGTCTTCCAGTTGATGTCGTACTCGTCGACGCGGACCGAGTCGAGCACATAGCCGCTGAAGTCCCAGTCGGCGGCCGTAGTGATGCGTTGGAGGTCCCGGGCCGGATCGCGCGGCCCGGCGAAGAGCAGGCCGTTCCACCGCTTGAGCGGCGTCAAGTGCAGCTTTACACACGGGCTCTCGGCGAAGTGCGGCGCGCCGAGAAGCTCGCCGTTCAGGTCATAGGTCCAGCGGTGCAGCGGGCAGACGATGTTCTGCGCATTGCCTCGCCCTTCGAGCATGATCGCTTGCCGGTGGCGGCAGACGTTCGAGAGCAGCTCCACGCCGCCGGCGTTTCGTACCAGCATTCGCGCGTGATCGGCCCAGGCGAGCGTGTAGTAGTCGCCGACATTCGGAACCATGAGCTCGTGCCCGACATAGTTCGGCCCGGCTTCGAAAAGAAGCTTCTTCTCCTGAGCGAACATCTGCGGATCGAAGTACCAGGAAACGGGTAGCTGGGGGCTCGCAGGCCGCAGTTGAGCGAGTCGTGCACCGTCGGACATTTCGTTGTAAAGGTCTCAGAAAAACAGTATCTTACCAAAAGATGAGTAATCCTTCAGGCGAGCTTTCCTTCGAGAAGGCACTCGTCGAGCTGGAAAAAATCGTGAAGCGCATGGAAAGCGGCGAGCTTTCGCTCGAGCAGGCGCTTGCCACGCACAAGCGCGGCCTGGAGCTCGCGCGCTTCTGCCAAGGCCGCCTCGAGGCCGCGCAGCAGCAGGTCAAGGTGCTCGAGGGCGAGGTCCTGAAGCCGCTGTCCGCCGCCGCCGCGCCAAGTGACGACGACTGAGGCGGATTTCCGGGCCTGGATGGGGCGCGTCCAGGTGCGCATGGAGGCGGCGCTCGCGCGGCTGCTGCCGCAGGCGCAAGTGGCGCCGGCACGCCTGCACGCGGCGATGCGCTACGCCACGCTCGAGGGCGGCAAGCGGGTGCGGCCGCTGCTAGCGTTCGCCGCGGGCGACGTCGCTGGCGCCGCCGCCGAGCGCCTCGAGATCGCCGCGGCTGCGGTCGAGCTCATCCACGCGTACTCGCTGGTGCACGATGACCTGCCCTGCATGGACAACGACGTGCTCCGGCGCGGCAAGCCGACCGCGCACGTCGAGTTTGGCGAGGCTACCGCGCTCCTCGCCGGCGATGCGCTGCAGTCGCTCGCCTTCCAGCTGCTCGCCGAGCACCGCCTCGCCGACGACCCGCATGCGCAACTCGAGATGGTGAGGACGCTCGCGACGGTAGCGGGCTCGCGCGGCATGGTCGGCGGGCAGCAGATCGACCTCGAGGCCACCGGCACCGCGCTCAGCGTCCCGGCGCTGGAATTCATGCACATTCACAAGACCGGCGCGCTGATCCGCGCCGCGGTGGCACTCGGGGCCGCGTGCGGCACGTTGCAGGAGGCCGAGCGCCGGTCGCTCGATCGATACGCCAAGGCGGTGGGGCTCGCTTTCCAGGTCGTCGACGACATTCTCGACTACGACGCCAGCACCGCGACGCTGGGCAAGACCGCGGGCAAGGACGCGAAACAAGGCAAGCCGACCTATGTCTCGGCCATGGGCATCATCCGCGCAAGGGAGATGGCCGAATCGCTGCGCGCGCAGGCGCTTGCCGCCGTGCAGGCGCTGGGCAGCCGCGCAGGAAGGCTCGTATCGCTCGCCGACTTCATCGTTCTGAGAAAATTCTAGGAATCAGCACCCTCGCGGGCGACCTGCCGGCCGATGGCTACAATCCGTCGATGTACGAGCTGCTGAAGACGATCGACGATCCTGCGCAGCTGCGCGCGCTCGAGCGCCGGCAACTCGGCCAGCTCGCCGAGGAACTGCGCGCTTTCGTGCTCGAGTCGGTGTCGAAGACCGGCGGGCACCTTTCGTCCAACCTCGGCACGGTGGAGCTCACCATCGCTCTGCACTACGTGTTCGACACGCCCGAGGACCGCATCGTGTGGGACGTCGGGCACCAGACTTATCCTCACAAGATCCTCACCGGTCGGCGCGAGGCGATGGCGCGCCTGCGCATGCTCGACGGCATCTCCGGGTTCCCGCGCCGCTCGGAGTCGCGCTACGACACGTTCGGCACGGCCCATTCCTCGACCTCGATCTCGGCAGCTCTCGGGATGGCCGTTTCTTCAAAATTGAAGAAGGAGAACCGGCGGTGCATTGCTGTCATCGGCGACGGCGCCATGTCAGCCGGCATGGCCTTCGAGGCGCTGAATAACGCCGGCGCCATGGACGCCGACCTGCTCGTCATCCTGAACGACAACGAGATGTCGATCTCGCCGCCGGTCGGCGCGCTCACCAACTACCTGGCGCGGCTGCTTTCCGGGCGCGTTTACTCGAGCGCGCGCCGCGCGAGCGAGCACCTGCTCAAGCGCGTCGGCGTCTGGGAGCTGGCGCGCCGCGCCGAGGAGCACGTCAAGGGCATGGTCACGCCATCGACGCTGTTCGAGGAGTTCGGCTTCAACTACATTGGCCCGATCGACGGGCACGACCTCGATGCGCTGATTCCGACGCTCGCCAACATCAAGAAGCTGAAAGGGCCGCAGTTCCTGCACGTCATTACGAGGAAGGGTCAGGGCTACAAGCTCGCCGAGGACGATCCGATCGCCTACCACGGGCCGGGCAAGTTCAATCCGGCCGAGGGCTTGCAGAAGAGCGCCGGCGGCAAGCCGACCTACTCGCATGTATTCGGCGCGTGGCTGTGCGACATGGCGGCGCAGGATCCGCGCCTCGTGGCGGTGACGCCAGCCATGCGCGAGGGCTCCGGGATGGTGGAGTTCTCCGCACGCTTCCCCGAGCGCTACTTCGACGTCGGCATCGCCGAGCAGCACGCGGTGACCTTCTGCGCCGGGCTCGCTTGCGAGGGGATGAAGCCGGTGCTGGCGATCTATTCGACCTTCCTGCAGCGGGGCTACGACCAGCTCATCCACGACGTGGCGATCCAGAACCTGCCGGTGCTTTTTGCGCTCGACCGCGGCGGCCTGGTGGGCGGCGATGGCGCCACGCACAACGGCGCCTTTGACTACGCCTACCTGCGCACCGTCCCCAACCTCACGGTCATGGCGCCCTCGGATGCCGAGGAATGCCGCCGCATGCTGACCACCGGCTTCGGCACCAGCTCGCCCGCGGCGGTGCGGTACCCACGTGGCGCCGCGCCCGGGGAAATCCAGAAGGAACTGATCTCCATTCCCATCGGCAAAGGGGAAATCCGGCGCACCGGCAAGCGCGTCGCCATCCTCGCCTTCGGCGCCATGCTCAAGCCCGCCCTCGAGGCGGCCGAGTTGCTCGACGCGACCGTGGCCAACATGCGCTTCGTCAAGCCGCTCGATGCCGACTTGATCAGAAAGATTTCTCAGGAGCACGGACTCCTCGTGACTGTCGAGGAGCATCAGGTCATGGGCGGGGCGGGGTCGGCGGTCTGCGAGTTCCTTACGGAGGCGAATTTTTCCGGGAACGTGCTTCTGCTCGGCCTGCCCGATCGGTTCATCGACCACGGCGACCCGGCGAAGCTGCTCGCCTCGGTCGGCCTCGATGCCGCGGGCATCGCCACCTCCATCCGCCGGGTGCTACGGGACGGTTGACACCGACGCTGCGTCTAATAGCCGAGTAATTTACTCGGATGTTAGAATCGAAGCCATGAAACGAGACCTGCAGAACATCCCCGACGTCCAGTCCACGCCCGATTCGCGCAAGCTCGCGATCGACAAGGTGGGGATCAAGGCGATCCGCCATCCGATCCGCATCACCGAGCGTGCCGGCGGGGTGCAGCACACCGTCGCCAGCTTCAACATGTACGTCTGCCTGCCGCACCAGTTCAAGGGCACGCACATGTCGCGCTTCGTCGAGATTCTCGAGGAGCACGAGCGCGAGATCACGGTGGAGACCTTCCAGGTGATGCTGCGCGAGATGGTCGAGCGGCTGGAAGCCGAGGAAGGCCACATCGAGATGGCCTTTCCGTATTTCATCGAGAAGAAGGCGCCGGTCTCGGGCGTGAAGAGCCTTCTCGACTACGAAGTCGTCTTCATCGGCGAGATCAGGAAGAAAAAGCAGAGCTTCACGATGAAGGTGGTGGTGCCGGTCACCAGCCTGTGCCCCTGCTCCAAGAAGATCTCGGAGCGCGGCGCGCACAACCAGCGCTCGCACGT